>NZ_JBEZZF010000082.1:0-22501 GCF_040639055.1 Promicromonospora sp. NPDC023987
TCGTCGGTGGCATGGTTCGGCGTCCCGGACCATGCCAGATCGCATTCTCGAAGCGGACCAGCACAGGGGTCACGCTTGTCGCGCCAGCGCCTCCCCGATCACGCGCGCGCCCTCGGGGAACGCCCCCGGGTTGGGACCGGAGTAGTTCAGCCGCAGGTAAGCGCCGGTCGGCTCGGCCGGGAACCACTCGTCACCCGCCGCCACGATCACGCCGGCGGCCTCGCAGTCCCGGACCAGGCGGGCGACGTCGGTGGTGTCGGGGAACCGCAGCCACAGGTTCAGGCCGCCCTGGGGAACCGACTCGACGAGGGCATCCGGGACGTGCTCACGCAGCGCACCCAGCAGCAGGTCACGCCGGGCGGCGAGTTGCTGTCGCTGACCGCGCAGGTGGGTGCGCCAGGCGGGCTGGGTCACGACGTCCAGCGCGACGGCCTGCAGCATCCCGCTCACGTACATCGACTCGGCCTGGGCCCCGGCGAGGATCCGCTCCCGGGCGGGGCCCCGGGCGATCAGCCCGGACACGCGCACCGCCGGCGAGACGCTCTTGGTCAGCGAGCGCAGGTAGACCACATGCCCGCCGTCGTCCCGGGCGGCGATCGAGACCACGTCCTGGGTGATGCCGAAGTCGTGCGCCCAGTCGTCCTCGATGAGGTAGGCACTGTGCTCCCGCACCAGGCGGAGCACCTCGTCGGCCAGGTCGGGCGACCAGCGGGCGCCGGTCGGGTTGGCGAAGTTCGGCTGCGCATAGAAGGCGCGTGCCCCGGTCTGCGCGAAGGCGCGCGCGAGCTCGGCGGGGTCGGGGCCGCGGGGCCCGCTGGGTACGGGCACGAGCTGGACGCCCACCTGCTCCGCGGCGAGGATCGCGCCCCAGTAGGTGGGCGACTCGACCAGGAGCGGTCGTCCCACGCCGACCAGGGCGCGGAAGGTGGCGCTGAGGCTGGTCTGGCTGCCGGGGAAGACGACGACGTCGCTGGGTGCCGGCGGCGCGACCCCAGCGGGCGAGCCCGCTCCGAGCTCGGCCGCGAACCACGCCTGCAGGTCCGGGAGTCCCGCGGCGGGCGACCGGGTGACGGCCGTGTCGCTGCGCGCCGCACGGGTGAACGCGGCCCGGACCAGCCGTTCGGGCAGCAGCTCCCGGTCCGGGTAGCCCGAGTGCAGCGCGATCACGTCGTTCGGGTAGATGTGCAGGGCGGTGGCGAGCTGTTGCACGGGCTTGGGCCGCGGGCCGAGCGCCGCCGTCTGCCATCCGTGGTCGTGGGGGCGGGCGACCCGCACCGCCCGGACGAACGTCCCGACCCCCGGCCGCGTCTCCACGACTCCCTGGGACGTCAGCGCGCGCAGTGCCTTCTGCACGGTGACCGGGCTCGCCCCATACTGCGCCACGAGCGCCCGGCTGGACGGCAGCCGGGCGCCGGGCGCCGCCGTCGTCAGCCATTCGTGGAGGCCCTCGACAATCCGTGCACTGCTATCGTCATACATGACAAGCAACAGTAGCGCTACTCTCGACGCGGCGCCGCCGCTATCCGCCTCGCGCGCCGGCCTCTGGTGGGGGTTCCTCGGGGTCGCGGCCTTCTCGCTCACCCTCCCCTTCACCCGCATGGTGGTCGACGGCGGCGACATGTCCCCGCTGTTCGTGTCCTGCGGCCGAGCGGTCGTCGCCGCGGTGCTCGCGACCGTCGCGCTCGCGGTCACCCGGCAGCGCCTGCCCCGCGGTGCCCAGTGGGCCCGGCTCGCGATCGTCGCGGGCGGTGTGGTCGTCGGCTTCCCGATGCTCACCTCGTTCGCGCTCACGACAGCGTCGGCCAGCCACAGCGCCGTGGTGATCGCGTTGCTGCCAGCGGTGACGGCGGTGCTGGCGGTGCTCCGCGGGCACGAACGGCCGCGTCCGTCGTTCTGGGTGTTGGCCGCGCTGGGCGCCCTCGCGGCGGTCACCTTCGCCTCGATCCAGGGCGGCGGCCGCGGTGGGCTGCACGGGTCGGACCTGCTCCTGCTCGCCGCAGTCCTCGCCTGCGGCATCGGTTATGCGGAGGGCGGGCTGCTCGCCCGTGAGCTCGGCGCCTGGCAGACGATCTCCTGGGCGCTCGTGCTCGCCGGAGTGCCGATGGCGTTCGTCACCGGCGCCTCGATGATGCAGGATCCGCCGACGGGCACCCCGGTCGACTGGGCCCTGTTCGGCTACCTCGGGGTGGTGAGCATGTTCCTCGGCTTCTTCGCCTGGTACCGCGGCCTTGCTATCGGCCCGATGGCGCAGGTCAGCCAGGTGCAGCTGGTCCAGCCCGTGCTCACCATCTCCTGGGCCGCGCTGCTCCTGCACGAGCAGCTCACCTGGCCGACGATGCTCGGCGGAGCGGCGGTGATCGCTTGCGCGGGTATCGCGGTCCGCTCGCGTCTGCGCTGACCGAGGTCACCGTTCGGTCAGCCCGGCGCGCCGGCCGAGTGTGACCGACGGCGCCCGCTGACGGCTCGGGGCACCGTCCGGCGTCAGGCAGACTTGGAGAACACTCGCCTCGCCTCCGGAAGGTTCCACATGCCCGCGATGTCCCGCTTCGGCCGCCTGTTCGCCATCGTCGCCTGGATCGAGGCGTTCACCTGGGCCGGACTGCTGGTCGGGATGTTCCTCAAGTACGTCACCGAGACCACCGAGGCCGGGGTGTGGCTGTTCGGCCGGCTGCACGGCGGGGCGTTCGTGCTGTTCGTCGCGGTCACGCTGTTCGTAGCGGTCAAGCTGCGCTGGGGCTGGTTCCGGACGCTCGTGGCCCTGGCGTCGTCAATCCCGCCGCTGTTCACGCTGCTCGCCGAGTGGTGGCTCAAGCGGACGGGCTACCTCGCCGACCCCGGCGACCGCGATGCGGCAGCGCCAGAGCCGGCGGACCTGCAGCCCACTCGGTAGATCGGTCAGCCCGCGCCGACCCTCGGGGTCATTCCTCCGACGCAAACTCCTCGGGATGGTGCTCCCGGTATGTCAGCGCCTTCTCCGAGCTGAGGTACGGGCCGTCGATCGCGATGGCGTACGGACCGGCCTCATACGTCGTTCTACCGTCCTTCGTCGTCGGCACCCCAGCCATGATCTGAATCTGCGCCCACGACTCGTCCTCGGCCATCGGCGTCGAGCAGAGTTCGCCGAGCACCCGGGCCTCGTCGAGGCTCACCTCCTGCGAGATCGTGACAGTGGCGACACCATCCGGATCTCCTTCCAGGGTCAGCGGGTCGCCGACCGACGCCACCCCGGCGTCGCGAGCACACTGCGCCCACTCGTGGCTGGCCACGAGCTGCCCGACCGGAACCGAGGCCGGACCCGTCGCAGCCTCGGCCTCCGTACGCGCCTCGGACATCGATCGCTCCGCCGCGACAAAAGCGTCCGAGCCCTCGGGAACGGCCTCGACGGGTTCCTGCGCCAGGATCGTGCGGAAGGACTCGTCGCCGAAGCGTGTCCTGTGCACCTCCTCGAGCGGCATCTGCAAACCCAGGTCGTAGATGATCCGCTCGTCGAACCGGCGCATGCCCTCGTCGTCGGACTCATCGACGAATGTCAGGCCGGCGCCCCGACGGCCGCGGCTGTCGTCGATCTCACCGACCGCCGTGGCGCCGGGCAGCCCGGACAGCACGTCCCACACCGCGTTGCGGACGGCAGGCGGTGCGGGTGAGTACATGAGCAGGTCGACCCCGTTCATCCACACGTACGCGTCCTCGGTGACCGACCAGCTCCCGACCCGGTGGTAGCGCCCGCGCAGGAATGCGTCGAGCTGCTCCGGCTCCGTCGGCAGGGCGTAGATCTCGGACCAGGAGAGCGTGAAGACGATCTCGTCGGGCAGGGCCTGCGTGGCGGAGGAGCCGTCTTCGTGCCGGCTGAGCCGCTTGCCCGGCCGGTCGTTGCCGAACCAGTACTCATTCCGCTCTACCTCGAGCGGCCCGCCGACCGCTGTGGGCACCCGGTTCTCGCTCACCACGTGCCAGTAAGGCGCCTGCGTGAAGCCTTCCGCCGGGATCGGCGTCGACTGCACCGCGTCCACACCGTCCGACGTCGGCGCGACCGACGGCCCACCCGGCATCACCTCCGACGACGCCGCCCAGGGTCGCTCGGCCACCGCCCAGCCGCCACCGCCCAGAGCCAGCCCGACGACCAGCGCGAGGCTGCCCACCCGGGCGACCCTCCGCCGTCGGGCGATGGCGAAGACGCCCGAGGTGTCCACCGTGATCCGGGGCGCGATGCCGACCGCGTGCGATCGCAGATCGCCGCCGTACTGGTCGCTCGTCCACTCGTTCGTCTCGTTCATCGCGCACTCCTCCCGTTCGTCGTAGCTCCGGTGCCGGTGACGTCGCCCAGCTTCTCCCGCAGCCGGGCGAGCCCCCGCGACGCCGCCGACTTCACCGTCCCCACCGACACGCCGAGCGCATCGGCAACCTCGATCTCCGGAAGGCCCTCCAGGTACCGGAGCACGACGACGCGCCGCTGCTGCAGGCCGAGGGTCAGGAGCGCCCGCCTGAGCCGATCGCGTTCGGCATGGTGGTTGGCCACGGATGGGACCGCGTCGTCGGGCAAGCTCGCCGGCGCGGACAAGACCTCGCGGCGGTGCTTGCGCCAGTGGTCGATCCGCAAGTTGGTCAGAACCGTGCGCGCATACGCCAGCGGCTCACCCGTGCGGGCCTTCGCCCAGTGCTGCCACGTGCGCACGAACGCCTGCTGTACCAGCTCCTCGGCTCGGTGCTCGTCGCCGCACAGGAACCACGCAGTCCGCGAGAGTGGAGCGGCGGCCTCGGCCATGAAAGCGGTGAACTCTGCACGGGCATCCGGCGCGCCTGGGCCACCGGTGGCGCGCAGCCCGTCCGACGACGGGGGCGACACCACCACCCGCACCGGACCGCGTCCGAGATCTTCGCCGTCGGCAGGGCCCCCGCGCCCTCCGACCATCAATGTGCTCATACCTGGCTCACGGGGCACCTCGGTCAAAAGTTGATCGCTCCGGCAAAGTTCACGCGCGTACCGTCGCACGCCGGGCGCTTCTCGTGCCTCGCCGGAGTTCCCTCAGGGCTTGAACCTCACGTGGCGTGAGGGGTCAGGCTGACGGCATGACAGACACCTACCCTGCATTCGACATCAGCCCGGTCCCCGTTCCCGCGTTGGACGCCAAGGCCCCTGAGCTGTTCAGCGGCCTCTACGGCATGCCCATGTTCGTCACGGTGCCTACGGCAAACCTGGCCGCATCCGCGGACTTCTGGATCCGCGGCCTCGGCTTCTTCGAGCTCTTCTCCGCACCAGGCACGATCACCCACCTGCGCCGCTGGTCGTTCCAGGACGTCCTGCTGGTCCCTGCGGACCAGGCGGACGCCCCGCCCGCCCTGACGGTGAGCTTCTCGTGCGTGATGAGCCAGGTCGACGAGATCGCCACGGCCTGCGAAGATCTGCTGCCCGGCAGCACCACCGGCCCCCGGCAGACGCCGTGGAACTCGGTGGACCTGGAGGTGATCACGCCGGAGAACGCGCGGGTGATCATGACCGCGGCACGTCCCTGGGACCCGAGCAGCGTCGAGGCCCAGAACCTCCGGGACATCGGGATCGACGCACCTGCGGAGTGAGGCCGCGAACCTTCGGTCCTGCTGTGAGACTGGCCGCGATGACATGCGAGAGCACTGCCGACGCGGTGCCGTCGGACGGCCTGACCGTCGGCGGCGCCGCATCCGCCGTGGGCGTCACCGTGCGGACCCTGCACCACTGGGACGAGCTACGGCTGGCCCGTCCGTCCCAGCGCACCTCGGGCGGGCACCGGCTCTACGATGCCGCCGACGTCGCCCGGCTCCACCGGGTGCGCGTCTACCGGGAGCTTGGCGTGCCCCTCGCGGACATCGGCAACCTGCTGGACGCGCCGACCGACGACGTGGAACAGTCCCTGCGACGTCAGCTGGGCCTGGTCCGCGAGCACATCCGGCACCTGGAGCAGTCGGCGGAGGCGCTCGATCGCTTGATCGAGGCCCGCAGGTCCGGCCTCCTGCTCTCCCCCGAGGAACAGGTGGCCATCTTCGGCGAGAGCTGGCAGCCGTCGTGGCAGCACCAGGCCCGCGAACGCTGGGGCGACACCACCCAGTGGGCCCAGTCCGCAGAGCGCGCGGCGGAGCGGACCCCCGAGGACTGGCGCCGGATCACGGCGGAGGTCGAGGCGCTGCACGCCGACCTGGCCGTGGCCTTGCGGGAGGGCGTACGGCCGGGGGGTGAACGAGCGAACGCACTGGCCGAGCGGCACCGGTCATCGATCGGCGCCTACTTCGACTGCACCCACTCCATGCACGTCTGCCTGGGCCGGACCTACGTCGACGATCCCGGCTTCCGCACCTTCTTCGAGGGCCTCGAGCCCGGCCTGGCCGGTTGGCTCCAGGACGCCATCAACGCCAACGCCCGGGGCCACGGCGTGGACCCCGAGACCGCTATCTGGACCTGAGGCCGCACCGCGCCATGCTGTGCCGTGCTGTGCCGCAAAACACGTGTACCGCGCGGAGGCCCTGTCGTAGCATCGACGGGTCGGTTACCTGGCAAGACTGTCGACCGACTTACCGGACACACATGAGGAGCGAGAGATGCGGGAGTTCACCGCGGGGTGCGGGGTGGCCGTCTCGGCCTGCTCGGGCAACCGCCGGACCCGCGTCACGACTCTCTGATCAGACCCGGCAGCACGCCGCCTCGACCGCTTCCGCGGTCGCGCGCTGCGGTCGGACGTCGGAGGGCAGGCGCGGCATCGTCCCCTGCCCTGCCGCCCGTCGGCCCGGTGACCTGAACGCACGGGTGACCGAGGCGCCGTCGTGCACGCTCACGACGTAGAAGCCGGCCGGTGGCATCCGAACGACCGGAAGCCGAAAACCCTCATGAACCCTCTGACCGAGAAGCAGATCCGCGCGTCCCTCCAGAACGCGAGCAAGCGCGAGGCGGCACAGGCCACCCTGCCCGACCTCGGCGCCCTCGACTGGGCGCAGCTCGACTACCTCGGGTGGCACGACCGCAAGGCGCCGCTGTTCTCGTACGTCGTGCTGGAGCTCGACGGCGTACCGACCGGCATCCTGCTGCGCTCGTCCGACGCCAAGACCGGCCGCGCGCGCACCAAGGGTGTGTGCGCCTGGTGCGAGGACGTCGTCGTCACCGACGACGTCTCCCTGTACGTCGCCCGCAGGGGCGGCGCCTCGGGGCGCAACGGCAACACGATCGGCACGCTGATCTGCACCGAGTTCGGCTGCTCGCGGAACGTGCGACGCAAGCCGACGTTCACGGAGGCGGGCAACGACCCGGCCATGCGTGAGCTGATCATCGATCGTCGCGTCGCCGGTCTGCGCGAGCGGGCCGCGCGGTTCGTCGCAGAGGTCGGCAAGACGCGTTGACGAACGCGCCGGACGCACAGGTCCCGTAGACCTGTGCGTCCGTCAGGCGCACGTGTGGCTCTACTGCCGGGGACGGTGCGCACCACCGCCGGTTCATGCCGGCGCACCGGCCCCGGTCCGCAGGCGCGCGGCGGCCGCAATGGCCGCCTCGCACCACACCACGGCGGGCCGGTCGACGGCGCCGTGCACCACGATCTGCCGGCACAGCTCGCCCAGGCCCTCGGTCGCGGCACGCTCGGCATCGACCCCGGGAAACATCCGGCGCACGGAGAAGACGACGGCCCTGCGGTGGGCTGCCCACTCGGAGGGGTTCGAAGCGAGGCCGTAGGTCCTGCCCTTTGTCTGCGTCATGCACTACAGACGCGCCTACCGCACGGATGTCACAGCACTTCGGCGACGAGTTGTCAGTGCCTCGCAGTAGCCTCGCAGCGTGTCCCTCTCCGACCGTGAGCCACGCCTCGACTCCGCCGACCCGGCCGTCCTGTTCGCCGGCTACCTCGACTTCTACCGGCGTGCGGTGGAACGGAAGCTGCGGAGCCTGTCCGACGCCGACCTGCGCACCTCCCGGATCCCGTCCGGCTGGTCACCGCTCGAGCTGCTGATCCACCTGGTGCACATGGAGCAGCGCTGGTTCCGGTGGGGGTTTCTGGCGGAGCCGGTCGACCGCCCGTGGGGCGACAACGCGGATCAGCACCCAGACGGGCGCTGGGCCGTGCCCGACGGTGTCGGCCTGGACGAGCTGCTCCAGGCGCTGCACAGGGGCGGCACCACGACCAGCGACGTGCTCGCGACGCACTCCCTGGACGAGCACGCCGCGCTCGGCGGCCGGTTCACCCACGACCCACCGACGCTCGCGTGGATCTGCTTCCACGTGCTGCAGGAGTACGCCCGCCACGTGGGCCACCTGGACATCTCGGTCGAGCTGGCGAGCGGCGTGACGGGCGAGTAGCTTTGCCCCTGGTCAGGCCGCCGCGGCGATGCGAGCCGACTCCAGCAGCGCCTCCGCGGCACGTCGTGCGCGCTCTGCGTCGGTGGCGCTGACGGACTCGTGGTCGTACCCGGCCTTTGACTTCAGACTGAGCAGGGTTTTTAGTCGGTTTGAATGGACAGGGTCAACCTTCTTGAGAAGGGCGACCGCGTCCTCGTGCTGCGTGCTCTTCGACATCTCTGCAAGCCGCGCACAGCAGATGACATCCGCTGCTGCGATTCCCGCATGGACGCACATCGTCACGTATGCGTCAACGTAGTCGTCCTCCGCTTCTACGAGCGCGCGAAGGTTCTCTGCCCACTCGAGGAACTGCTCCGCCTTTCGCATCCGCCCGTCGCGCATCGCACGGCTACACGTGACTGTCCTCGGGCTCATCTGTGTCCCTTCGGCCCGAGACGTCGTCGCAGCCACTGACGATCGCCGACGATCAACTGTCCGTCGCGAAGAACCTCTTTGATCAAGCCCTCCTCGCTTCGACCCTCCAGCTCCTCCGCGCGGTAGGACACCGGGTTGCAGGTGTTCCCGGTCCAGCGGCGAACTGCGTCCGAGATCTCAGTGAGGCAGTACTCCCAGTCGTCGTCGGACATCCCCTCGTCGCGTACCAGGAAGAGATCGATATCGGAGTCGATCCGCATCTCGCCCCGGGTTGCAGAGCCAAAGAGCGCGATGAACGGCGCGCCTGGGATGGTCTCTTCCACCAGCCTGTCGAGACGCATGACCAGTTCGATCCGTAGCTCGGCAAGCATCCGGATCGGACGGGCAGCAAGATGATCCAGGTTGAGAGCGAAGGCCTTCGTTCGGCCGAGTATCGACTCCGAGACCACGCCCTGCCCCACAAGCCTCGCCAGGGTCTTACGCACGCCGGACAACGAATACTCCGGGACGACCTTCGCGATCGCGGGCGCGGTCAGCGGCGTCTCGACCTGTGCCAGCGCGAACAAGACGTCGCCGTCCAGCGCCGCGGTCACCGTACGGAACGGATGTTGGATCTGCATCGGGCCTCCTTCACTATAGTGAAGGTAGGTGCACTAAAGTGCGTTCGCAACTGCAAGAGATACCCGAGTACCCTCGGCCGATGACCCCCGCCCCTTCAGCCCGCTGGCGCGGTTCTCGCCGGTCAGCGCTTCGCACAGCCCTGTGGACGACGGCGGCCGCCGTCACCGTCCTGGTGCTGCTCGGCGTCCTGGTGGCGAACGGCGTCGTCTGGCCCAACCGGATCCTGTCCGCCCGGTACGACGTGCGGGGTGTCGACGTCGCGCACTACCAGGGTGCGATCGACTGGGACGTGCTGGCTGCGCAGGACCTCGACTTCGCGTGGATCAAGGCCACCGAGGGCTCGTCGCACACCGACCCGCGGTTCGCCGAGAACTGGGCGGGCGCCACGAAGACCGACCTGCTCGTCGGCGCGTACCACTTCATGAGCTTCGAGAGTCCCGGGGCCGACCAGGCCGCGCACCTCGCGGCCGAGGTGCCGGCCACCCCTGGCACGCTCCCGCCTGTCATCGACCTCGAGTTCTACGGCACGTATCTCGAGGACCAGCCGACGGCGGACGAGGTCCACGCGATCCTCGATCCGCTGATTGCGGGCATCGAGGAGCACTACGGCGCCGCGCCGATCGTGTATGCGACGACGGAGGCGTACGACCTGTATCTCGCCGACCGCTATCCGGACCTGCCCATCTGGATCCGTTCGGTGGCATGGGCGCCCCAGCTGTCGGACGGCCGTGCGTGGACGGTCTGGCAGTACTCGAACCGCGACCGGCTGCCCGGGTACGACGGCGTGGAGCCGTACATCGACATGAACGTGTTCGCGGGCACCCGCGAGCAGCTAGCGGCCCTCGCGCTCGACTGAGCTCAGCAGCCGACGGCACCGCGGCTCACGGCACCGGCATGGTGCCGACCAGGACACCCTCGCGGTCGACCACCTCGAAGCCGATCCGCTCCAGCGACCTGCGGGCCATGGGGTTTCTCGCCGTCGTGCGGGCGACCAGGCGCTCGGCGTCCATGGTCTGCGCCGCCGCGATCGCCCAGTACGCCACCTCGCCGGAGATGCCCTGCCCCCGGTACCGCTCGCCGAGCCAGAGGCCGACCTCTCGGCTCTTCGGGTCGTCGTCGACCAGCGCGAGCCGCGCGGCACCCACGATCCTGCCTCTGGCCTTGATCGCCCACGTCACCTCGGGAACCGGCGCCTGCCGGTTCACCCGGCACCGGCGGTGGTACTCCCGGAACGCGCCCTTGCGCGGCTCGGTCCACGTGGTGCGGGATTCCATGGCCGACTCCCCGGAGGTGGGCGGCATCACCTCGCCGGGCTGGGCCTCGGCCACGGCCAGGGTCAGAAGCTCTTCGAGCACGTCCTCGTCCACGGGAACCAGGTCGACCATCATCTGCGACGTCACCTCGCGGATGATAGTCGCATTTCGGGCCGGTTGGGACTGGTGAAACTTTCAACCACCTGACCTTGGATCAGGAGTGGCCTACGCGTCTCTCGCGTAGTCGATCCGGCCTAGCCCCAGCCACGAGGCGAGGCGCTCGACCTCGTCGTGCACCGCGTCCATCGTGGCCCCGTCGAACGGCAGGTCCTCGTGCACCCCGAAGACGTTCAGCACGCCCGCCTTGCGGTCCGCCTTGGCGTCGAGCTTTCCCACGAACCGCTCCCCGTGCAGGATCGGCAGCGCGAAGTAGCCCCAGCGCCGCTTGCCCTTCGGCTTGTACATCTCGAGCAGGTACTCGTAGTCGAACAGGTCGAGGAGACGGGGCCGGTCCGCGGCTATCGCATCGAACGGGGACAACAGGGCGGTGCGGGGCTCGAACTCGTCGTCCGCCCGTTCCAGCAGCTCCGGATCGACCCGCCACTCACCGTCGACCCCCTCGACCTCGACCGCCTCGCCGGGCAGGTCCACCCACCACGCGCCGTCCCCCGATCGGCCCTGCACCCGTTTGCGGGCGATGCCCTCGGCGGCCAGGCGCCGCTCCACACGCTCGCGCAGCGCCTGCTCCAGCGGGACCGCCTCGGCCTGCGGGTACGCACGCTCCGCGAGGTCCCACAACCGCTGCCTGCCCTTGCGCCCCACGATCGCGAGCCTGCCCTGCATGTTCAGCGCCTCGAGCAGCTCGGCCACGCTGCGCCGGCTGCTCCACCCCTCGGCACCCCAGGTGTACGGCACCCGGGCCGTGTCCGGCACGTCCTTGGCGAGCACCGGCCCCTCGGCCTCGATCAGCTCCAGCACCTCCCGCTCGAAGCCGGCGTTGTCGGCGAGCCATTGGCGCAGTGTCTCGTTCTGGGGCCAGCGACCCATCTGCTCCAGGTAGAGGGGCAGGTCGCTCATCGGCCGCACGGTCCCGCGCAGCTGGAACAGCATGCGGTCGGCGATCGCGTCGTCGACGGCGCCCTGCCAGTAAGCGCTGCCGAGCCGCGACCAGGAGATGAGGTCGGCCGCGGGCGCCAGCGCCGACGTCGGGTCCACCGGGAGGAACGTCAGGTCCTCCACGAGGTTCACCAGGTCGACCGACCGTCGGGCATCGAGCAGCTGGGCGCGGAGCGCGATACGGCGTGCCTGCCGCACGGTGAGCCGATGGGTGGCCATGCAGCGAGGATACGGAGGGACACCCACATGTTTCCGCCGAGCGGCCCACTCAACCTTCCGGGGTCCTGGACCGTGAAAGAGGTATGAGCATGCCAATGGTCGCGGGACGTTCGAGCCCTGACAAGGTCGAAGCGGTCGACGTCGTGGTGGTGGCGGACCGGGACGTCGAGTTCGCCGGCTTCATGTCCCGGTCGACCCCCGCCCTGGCCCGCACCGCCTGGTTGCTGTGCTGCGACACCCACCTGGCCGAAGAGCTGGTCCAGCAAGCCCTCGTGAAGACCTACCTGGCCTGGCCGAAGGCTCGGCAGGGCGAACCGCTCGCCTACGCCCGACGCGTCCTGGCCAACCTTCGGATCGACAGGTGGCGCCGCCGACGGCGGGAGGTCCTCATGGCCTCCGACACCCTGCCCGACCAGAAGGACGGCAGCCAGAGCCTGGCGGACCAGCACGCGGAGCGCGACCGACTGTCCCGCGCGCTGATGCTCCTGCCCACCAAGCAGCGCCGGATCGTGGTGCTCCGGCATCTCGAGGGCCTCACGGAGCGCGAGGTCGCCGACGCGGTGGGTGTCTCGATCGGCACGGTGAAGTCCACCGCGTCACGCGGTATCGCCCGCCTGCGCGAGGTGCTCGAGGCCGAGGACGCGGCGGGCAGGCCATGAACCA
The DNA here is from genome assembly GCF_040639055.1 of Promicromonospora sp. NPDC023987. Lineage (NCBI taxonomy): Bacteria > Bacillati > Actinomycetota > Actinomycetes > Micrococcales > Promicromonosporaceae > Promicromonospora > Promicromonospora sp. NPDC023987. Next base: position 12,595 of record NZ_JBEZZF010000082.1, read on the forward strand.
CGGCGAACACCATCAGCGAGAGGAGCGGGTCATGAACAACGACGAGCAGTTCGCGGAAGTTCTGCGCAGGCAGGTCGACCAGGTCGCGCCGGAGATCTCCGTCGACGTCACGCGGGTCGTCCCCGCTGCCCGACGTCGGCGGGCCACCCGGGTCGGCGGCGTCACCCTGGCCATGGGCCTGGTGCTCGGCGGCGGGGCCTGGGCCGCAACGACCATGGACGCCCCGGGCGTCGCCCTGCCCGGTGGCTCGATGACGGTGGACGCAGAACCGTCGCCGAAGCCGAGCGGGCCGCCCATCACGTCGAGCGAGGGCGAGCCCTTGACCGAGCTGCCCACCTACCCGGCCATGGAACCGGTGGTACCACCCGACGGTTGGCGGGACGCGACGTACTTCCATGTCGTGACCCGGGGCCTACCGAGCCAGACCGGCGGGGAGTCCGGGCCCGAGGCGCCGCTGGGCAGCAGGCTGGGTAGCGAGAGCTGGTACGGCAACGGTGTGAGCTTCGAGCTCACCACGGACGGCCCCGCACTGATGGCCATCGGCGACCACATCAACATCGATGGGCACACCCTCACCTACACCTGGGCGGACATGGCAGCGCTGCCGACCGATCCGGGGCCCCTGCACGACGCCCTGCTCAGCCGTTACTCCCCCGGCGAACGCGAGGAGGCGGTGCGCGACGCCGCTGCCCGCCTGGCCACCCAGGCACCGGCCTCCCCGGAGCTGCGGGCCGCGGCGTGGGAGCTGCTCACGAGCCTTGCCGGCGTCGAGGTCAAGCAGGACGTCCGTGACTCGGAGAACCGCCAGGGCACCGCAGCGACGTACCAGTACGGCGACGCCGACAGGGTGCGGACCGTGATCTATGACGAGGCCAGGAACCTGCCGCTCGAGACGCAGGACACGAAGCACGGCACGGACGTCTATCTGACGACCGAGTTCACCGACCTCCCCGACGAGGTCGCCGACAGCGCCATCGAGATCCCCGACTTCACTGCGATGACCATCGAGGACGCCGGGGTCGCCTGCCAGCAGGCGCACCTCACCTGCACGTTCGAGGACACCGCGTCGGACACTGTGCCGGAGGGGGCGGTCATCTCGTCCGACCCGGCGGCCGGCGCACTGGTCACCTGGGGCGCCGTGGTGACACTCCAGCTGTCCACTGGTCCCTGACCTGGCAGTTCACCGTGGGCCTCAGGCTGCGCCGGCTGCTCTCCAGCCCGCGTAGCCTGGGACCCGTGGCCCATGCCTACCGCACCAGCACCCAGATCGAGGCGCCTGCCGACGTCGTCTGGCAGGTGCTGTCCGACGTCGAGCGCATGCCCACCTGGACCACCTCCATGACGGCCGTGACCCTTCTCGGCCCCGAGACGAGGATCGCCGTCGGTTCCCACGTCGAGATCCAGCAGCCTGGCCTGCCCACGGCTACCTGGGAGGTCGACGGCCTCGTCGAGGGCCGCGGATTCTCCTGGTCGAGCACCACCCCGGGCGTCCGCACGGGGGCAGCACACCAGATCGCCCCGGTGTCCGACGCCGCGTGCGAGGTGACACTGGTGATGGCGCAGAGCGGCATGCTCGCCGGGCTGACCAACCTGGTGCTGGGCACCAAGGCGCGCGAGCTCGTGGACACGGAGCTGGCCGGCCTGAAGACCGAGTCCGAGCTCCGAGCGCGGGGCGGGGGCTGACACGCCGTCCGTGACCGGCGTGTCACATCATTTCTTCCGGTGTTTTTTCATGTCTGCCAGATGCCATTTCACTGTGAAGAATGCCCCTTACGCTGGCCAAAGGCGTCTGGTCAAAAGTTACGCACCTTTCGGGCACGCTGATACTTCACGACAACTGTTATCTGATCGAGACAAGGCGTTAACCCGTATGTAGCGTCGGATCCGTTGTGCCACCGGAGGCACGACCTCGGGCCCCATTCCCCCAGTTCGGTACGGGCACCGTGCAACCGGCGACTTGGAGAACCTCGGTGAGTACCACCGTCCGACGCGGTCGACACCGCGCCGATCATGCTCCTAGCACTCCCCTGATGACCGTGACCCGCACCGCAGCCCGCTCGGGCGCAGTGATCGCGGCATCGTCCGGACTTCTCGCGACGGCATTCGCGCCCAGCGCACACGCCGTCATGGGAGACGGTTCGAACCGCTTGGCAAGCGTCGACATGACCGCACTGACCCAGGACGCCCGCAAGGAGCTCGCGGCTGCCCCGGCGGTACAGGTAGCGACCGACGCCAAGCTCAACATCGAGAGCAAGGCCGTCACGGTCACCCCCGCTCCCGAACCAGAGCCCGAGCCAGAGCCCGAGCCAGAGCCCGTGGTGGACACCACCACCTCTCCCGAGACGCAAGCCGCGGTCGCGGAGGCCGAGCCGGCCACCCCGGACTACGCGTCCGACGGGTCCATCGGTGCCCAGGCCGTGGCGATCGCCATGCAGTACCTCGGCATCGCCTACACGTACGGTGGTGAGTCCCCCGGCACGGGATTCGACTGCTCGGGCCTGATCAAGTACGTCTACGCCCAGCTCGGCGTCGAACTGCCGCACTCGTCGTCCTCGATGGTGGCCTCCGGCTACCAGGTCGCGACGCCGATCCCTGGCGACATCGTGTGGACCCAGGGCCACGTCTCCCTCTACGCGGGTGACGGCATGGTGGTCGAGGCGGCCAACTACGGCACGCCGGTGCGCCACACCGCCCAGTGGCAGGACTACGCGGTCTACATCCGCCCCTACTGACGGACGCCCTCTGGGTCGTGGGCGTGATCCTTGCGCCCCGGCGCCCGTCCAGGCGCAACGATCACGCCCACAACCCAGGAGGTCAGTAGGCGACCGCGGCCGCCGCGTCCACGATGCCGTACCCGTACAGCGGGGTCCACACACCGACGAGGCCCAGGAGCGGGTCACGCGAGGTGTCGAGGATCGCGCTCTCGACCTCCTCCATGGTCCGGCCCTGCCCATAGAGCAGTGCAGCGACGCCGGCCACGTGCGGCGTCGCCATCGACGTGCCCGCGTAGGAGTCGTAGCTGCCGCCGGCACAGGTGTCCGATCCGGTTCCCACAGGGACCGTGGACCAGACGTCGCCGTCGCAACCGTTCAGGCCGCCCGAACCCCCGGGCGCCGAGACGCTCTTCAGGTCGAGCTTGATCGGAAGCTCCGAGTAGTAGGAGTGCACGCCTGCCGAGTCGGTCGCCCCGACGCAGATGGCGACGCTGGTGAACGCCGGGTCGCTGCACAGCGGGGTCGACGAGTTGCCGGCCGCCGCGACCGTGAGCACCCCCTGCTCGCGCGCGTACGCGATGGCATCGCGCATCAGGGTGTCGACGCCGATGATCGTCAGCAGCTGCCCGCCCGGCGCCGTGCCGAGGGAGAGGTTGATGACGTCAGCGCCGTTGTCAGCGGCCCAGCGGATGCCGTCCGCGATGTCCTGCGACGATCCTGAGCCCGCCTCGAGCACCTTGACCGGGAGCACCTTCGCGCCCGGTGCCACGCCCGCGACCCCGATGCCGTTGTCGGTGGCCGCGGCGACGATGCCCGCCACGTGCGTGCCGTGCTCGTCTCCGTCGTTCCTGCCGTCGGGGCCACGGAAGTCCCCCTCACCGCACGGACGGACGTCCGCACAGCCGGCAAAGGTGGCGCCCGACAAAAGCTGGCCCGCCAGATCGGGCTGGTCGAAGTCGACACCCGTGTCGACCACTGCCACCACCGCGCCTTCGCCGGTGGCACCCGCCCAGGCGGCCTCTGCGTTGATCTGGTCCAGGCCCCACTGCTTGTCCCGGAGGGGATCGCTCGTCGCGGCCTGTGCACCTGGCGCCACAGCGACGAGCGTTGCCACGGTAAGTACCGCGGACGCGGCGACGCCGACGACTGACATCCTGTTCATAAGAGCCCCCATTGCTCGCACGGGGGCTGGATTACCCCCGAACCGGGCCAAACCTAGGGGTATCGGACAGGCGCAGAACAGGGTAGACGCCGCGTAGCGGGTGAAATTTACACAATCGCAATCAGTAGTGGCGCGGACTGCCAGCTTCAGGCCCAGGCCTCTGAGAGCTCGCCCTCGTCCGAGGCTTCCCTGGAGAGCCGGAGTGCTGCGATCGTCGCTCCGAGCAGGAGGGCGACCACCCAGGCACCGAGCTGGTGCCCGTCGGACACGACGGCCGCCGAGGCGAGCTCGTCCACGACGATGCCGGCCGCGGAGAGCGGGTCCGCTGTGAGCGCTGAGCCGGGCCAGATGTTCTCCTGCACGGCCATGAGGGCCGGACCGGCCGCCTGGAGGACCCAGACGACCCCTGCGGCGGGCAGCCAGCCCAGGAGCTCGATGGGCTTCGTGTCCACGGCGAGACCGAACGCGATGCCGAGCGCCACCGCGAAGATCCACCAGGTGCCGGTGGGGGACACCAGGTTCCCCGGGAGCAGCCCCCAGAGCCAGCCGTCGAGGAGCACCACCGGCAGAGCGAGCGTCAGACCGCGCAGGGCTGCCGGTCCGAGGACCGTCAGGAGGCCGGCCGCGAGCCCGACCGCCCCGGCGACCCCGGTGATGACGACCATCCCGAGCGGCACGGCGTCGCCGGGCACACTCCCCCGCATCGAGAGCCACCAGGAGACTCCGACCGTGGCCGCCATGGCCACGAGGGTGCCTGTGAGCGCAGCGCCGGCCCCCGCTCTCGCCGACGCCGGCAGACCGGCCGCGACCCCGCCGAGGAGACCGCCGAACAGGGCCATGACGGCCAGCCCGACCACCGCGTCGTCGGCGACGAACGGCAGGGGCAGAAAGCCTCCACCGGCCGCTGTCGCAGCCTCCGAAATGCCGGTGACCACGTATAACGCCTGAAGAAGCCAGGGCAAGAAGCCACCGACCCACCATGCGACGGCACTGATGAGAAGCACCCACCAGGGGGAGACGCGGTACGCACTTTCGGACATGCGGCCGAACGGTAGCGGATGTGTGTGATGTCGGTCATAACCGCTGAAGACCGGAACGACGTAAATCTGCGTCTTCGTTGGGTCAGACCGTAATGCGTAACCCGATCGTGACTTTTCCCGTGAACGTGTGTACTTTGACTTCTGCTCCCCCGCAACGGTGGAGCCGTGCGCCGGACGCCGAATCCTGTCACCGGTTCACGACCAGACGTTCGAGACAGGAGCGGGGGACCCACTTCCCGGGCGACAGCGACATCGTCGTCCTCGGGGTGAAGCCGGACGGAACCCCCCAGTAGCCGTGCGGCCGGGTGTGTACTCCTACCCGAACCCGACAGCTGACCTCGCAGGCGGTACAGGAGACATTAGGTGACGAACTCCATTCGCGGCCGGCATCGTGACAGCCGGCCGGCCATGACACCGCTGACCATTCTTGCTCGTACCGCCACGGAGAACGCCGGCACCGTCGCCCGCCGTGGCGCCATCGCCGCAGCTGCAGGTGGCGTTCTGATCTCGACCATCGCGACGACGGCCCACGCGGCCCCGGCGATGGACCTCAAGACCGACGTGAAGACCGCGAAGCTCAACTCGGTCGACCTCAACTCCCTCACCGCGGTCGCCAAGCAGGCCGTCGTGAACGCCCCCACCGTGACCGTCCCGGCCGATGCAAAGATGCCGACCGAGATGGAAGCCCTGGGTACCTCGTCGGACGGTAAGAAGGGCAGCAAGGGGGACGAAGGCCCTGCCGTCGTCTCGGTCGACGCTCCGGACCCGGTCCCGGTCGGCCAGCAGGCCATCAACATCGCCTTCAACTACCTCGGCATCACCTACGTGCTGGGCGGTAACTCGCCGGCCGAGGGCATGGACTGCTCCGGCCTGATCCAGTACGTGTACGCGCAGCTCGGCGTGAACCTGCCGCACTCGTCCGGTGCGATGCTCAGCTCCGGCTACCAGGTGACCTACCCGGAGCCCGGCGACATCGTCTGGACGCCCGGCCACGTGGCCCTCTACGCGGGCGACGGCATGATCATCGAGGCCTGGGCCGCTGGCATGCCGGTGCGCTACACCGAGATGTGGCAGAACAGCCCGACGTTCATCCGCGTCGTCTGAGCCGTAGGTGCAGCGCAGGGTGTGGGCCGAGGTACGAGGCACGCGCCCGGAGCGGAACCGCAGGCTCAGACGATACGAGTAGGGCCTGAGCCGTAGGTGCAGCGCAGGGTGTGGGCCGAGGTACGAGGCACGCGCCCGGAGCGGAACCGCAGGCTCAGACGATACGAGTAGAGCCTGAGCCGTAGGGCCAAGCCGCAGGGCCTGAGCCGTAGGACCAGCAGTTCACCGCGAGGCGCCGCCTCCGCGCCGGGTTTCCGCCCGGCGCCGGAGGCGGCGCCTTCCGCGTTCCCGCGTCGATGACGGGCTAACGTAGCGGCCGGGCGTCAGGCGGCGCCGGTACACGACCGTGACGTACGACGAACGAAAGCCGACGGTAGCCAGATGCGGTTCAGCAGCCCCGCGGGTCGTGAGGGCGGGCGGGGTGCGGCACTGCGGCGTCGGCCCGGCCAGCTCGTGATCGCCGGCTTCGTCGGTGCCATCGCGGTGGGCACGCTGCTCCTGCTGCTCCCGGTCGCGGCGTCCGGTGAGCCGGCCACGTTCATGGAGGCGCTGTTCACGGCGACGTCGGCCGTGTGCGTCACGGGCCTGATCGTCACGGACACACCGGTGTTCTGGTCAGGGTTCGGCGAGGCGGTCATCCTGGTGCTCATCCAGATCGGCGGCCTGGGGGTCATGACCGTCGCCTCGCTGCTCGGCGTCCTGGTCTCGCGGCGCCTGGACCTGAGCTCGCGACTGGTCGCCGCGGCGTCGACCCGGACGGTGAGCCTCGGTGACGTACGCAGGACCCTGGTCCGCGTCGTCATCCTCGCGCTGGTCATCGAGGCCATCGTCGCGATGGTGCTGACGGTGCGCTTCGTCGTCGCCTACGACGAGCCGCTCGGCCGAGCGCTCTGGCACGGCGTGTTCCACGCCGTCTCGGGGTACAACAACGCCGGCTTCGCCCTGTTCTCGCTGTCGCTCATGGACTTCGTGGCCGACCCGTGGATCGTCCTGCCGATCTGCCTCGCCACGATCGTGGGCGGGCTCGGCCTGCCAGTGGTCATCGAGGTCCTGCGCGAGCGCGTGCGCCCGGCACGCTGGAGCGTCCACACCAAGATCACGCTGCTGATGACGGCGCTGCTGCTGGTGGGCGGCGCCCTGTTCTTCCTCGTGGCCGAGTGGGACAACGCGGCCACCATGGGCAGCCTCGACACCGGCGGCCGGGTCCTGGCGTCGTTCACGCAGTCGGTCCAGGCCCGCACCGCCGGGTTCAACTCGGTGAGCACCGGCGACATGCACACGGAGACCTGGCTCGGCACGATCATCCTCATGTTCATCGGCGGCGGCTCCGGAGGAACGGCCGGCGGCATCAAGGTGACGACTTTCGCGGTGCTCGCCGTCGTGATCTGGTCCGAGCTGCGTGGCGACCCGGACGCCACGGTCTTCGACCGCCGCATCTCGCCCGCCACCCAGCGGCAGGCCCTCACCCTGGCCCTGCTCGCGGTCGCGATAGTGGTCCTCCCCACCCTGTGGATGACGGCGCTCTCGCCGTTCACGGTGGACCAGATCCTGTTCGAGGTGACGTCGGCGTTCACCACCACCGGTCTGTCCACGGGGATCACCGCGCAGCTCGCCTGGTACCACCAGGTGGTGCTCGTCGTGCTGATGTTCATCGGTCGGCTCGGGCCGATCACCCTCGGCACCGCGCTCGCCCTGCGTGCCCGTGGCCGCCTGTACCGACTGCCGGAGAGCGCCCCGATCATCGGCTGACGGCTACGGAGCGGACCAGCGTGATCGTGGCCGACGGCGCGGCGTCCGGGACTGGTTCGTCCGGTCCGGCCGGGACGACGGCGGGGAGTGCCGCCTGCCGTACACGCAGCCGCGGCCGCGCCGATCAACGACGTCAGGAGGACGACGGTGCCGGCGCGGCCGCGGGATGCCGCGATCAAGCGGTCTTACGGCGCCCGAAGATCGCCTGGACGATCAGGATCACGATGATCGCGCCGAGCACCGAGAAGAGCCAGCTCTCCCATGACCAGAATTCGGCCGAGGCATCGACACCGAAGATCACGCTGCCCAGCCAGCCACCGAGAAATGCTCCGAGCACACCGAGAAGCAGCGTGAGCCAGAAGCCGCCCGGCTGCTTACCCGGGATGACGATGCGGGCGATCACGCCCGCGATGAGTCCGAGGATGAGAAACGCTAACCAGCCCATGACGTTTTCCTCCAGATTGGTATGGCTTGCTTGCGCACTACCTCAGCACTGATTGGGTTGACCTGCCACCGGACCCGCCGAATCACTCCCATATCCGGACATTGTGCCCAGCCGGTCCGCTGCACACCGTCGCGCTACAGTTCGCCCGGGCAAGGGCCTGAGGCAGGACCGGAGCAAGGACTCCGGGCACGTGACAGCGAGGGGAACCGCATGAACCAGGCGATCGGCACACCGGCCGAGCCACGGCTCGAACCACGGGGCTGGCGGGAACGGCTACGCGTCTTCCTCGACCAGAGGTGGTTCGTCAACGTCGTGCTCGCGGTGATCCTGGCGAACGCTCTGGTCCTGGGCGCCGAGACCATGGTGGACGGAGCCGCGCTCGACGTCCTGGTCGCGATCGACCACACCATGCTCGGCTTCTTCGTGCTTGAGCTGCTCCTGCGGATCGTCGCCAACGGTCGGCGGTTCTTCCGTGACCCGTGGAACCTGTTCGACCTCGCCGTCGTCGGCATCGCGGTGCTCCCGGCGAGCGAGTCCCTGTCCGCGCTGCGCGCGCTGCGGGTGCTCCGCGTGCTGCGCGTGATCACGGTGGTGCCGTCGCTGCGTCGCGTCGTCGACGGCCTGCTGCGGGCCGTGCCGGGCATGGGCGCCGTCGGCGCACTGCTGGTGCTGGTCATGTACGTGTCGGCGGTCATCGCGACCGGCCTCTTCGGCGAGTCCTCGGAGGAGTACTTCGGCAACCTGGGGATCTCGCTGTTCACGCTCTTCCAGGCCATGACGGGCGAGGCGTGGCCGGACATCGCCCGCACGGTGATGGTGGCCCACCCGTGGGCCTGGATCTTCTTCGTGCTCTACATCCTGGTGGTCAGCTTCGCGGTGCTGAACCTGTTCATCGCCGTCATCGTCAACGGCATGGAGGAGATCTCCGAGGAGGAGCGCAAGGACGACGAGCAGAAGGACGAGCGGCTCGACGCCCTGGCCGCGCAGAACCGGGAGATCCTCGTCGAGCTCCGCTCCCTGCGCGCGAAGCTCGACGAGGACGGCGGCGGGGCCGACGCGACGCGGTAGCTACCCCAGCACCACGTTGACCAGGTGCGGCGGTCGCACCACCACCCGCCGCACCATCCGTTCTCCCACGGCCCGGGTGACGGCCGGCCGCGCCAGGGCGTTCCGCTCCAGGTCCGCCGCCGCGACGTCGGCCGGCACCGAGAGGCGGTCCCGCACCTTGCCGTCGACCTGGACCACCGCTTCCACCTCCGTCGTCACCAGGAGTGCCGGGTCCACCGCCGGCCAGGGCTGCGCCGCGACCGGCGTCGTGCGCCCCAGCCGCTGCCACAGGTCCTGGGCGGTCTGCGGTGCGAACAGGCTCAGCAGCACGGCTGTGGCCGCGACGGCCTCCCGGTACGTCCCGGCGTCCACGCCGCCGCCCGACGCCGCCCGCCGCACCTCGCCCACCAGGCTCATCAGCCGCGCGACGGCGACGTTGAAGCGCCCGGCGTCGACCAGCCCGTCGACGTCGTGCACCGTGCGATGTACCGCGCGGCGCAGGGCATCGGTGCCGCTGCTGCCGCTGTCGGGCGAGCCGACCGTTGGTCGAGCTTGTCGGGTGCCGGGTGTGGTCATGGCTGTTGTGAATAAGCGGACCGCGCAACAAGGTCTGGGTCGCGTGTGGAGGGGGGGTCTGGGGGGTGGA
>NZ_JBEZZF010000083.1:0-21568 GCF_040639055.1 Promicromonospora sp. NPDC023987
TCACATCTGCACGACACAGTTCAGCCAGGACGAACTGTTCGGGACAGGCCGCAGACCCGGCCCACAGCCGAACGTGGCTCACGTTGACCTCCTGCAAGCTCGACCAACGGTGGCTCACCACCGGTGGGGCTCGACCAACGGTGCGGTCAGGTGACGGCGCCCATGTGCCAGGGGATGAACTCCTCCGCGCCTATCCCCAGGTCCTCGCTGACCGTCTGCTCACCCGAGGCGACGGCGAGGATCCGGTCGAAGATCTGCCGGCCCACCTCGGCGACGGTCGCGGTGCCGTCCACGACGACGCCCGCGTTGAGGTCCATGTCCTCCGACATCACCGAGTACATCGGGGTGTTGGTCGCCACCTTGATGGACGGCGTCGGGCGGCAGCCGAAGACCGAACCGCGCCCGGTGGTGAACACGACGACGTTCGCGCCGCCCGCCACCAGGCCCGTGACCGAGACGGGGTCGTAGCCCGGGGTGTCCATGAAGCCGAACCCGCGCTCCGTGATCGGCTCGGCGTACTCGTAGACGGCGCCGAGGTCAGCCTGACCGCCCTTGGCGACCGCGCCGAGCGACTTCTCCAGGATCGTCGTGAGGCCTCCGGCCTTGTTGCCCGGCGACGGGTTGTTGTCGAGCGTGCCGCCGCCCGCCGCGACGTAGCCCCGCCACCAGTCGATGCGGTCCAGCAGCTTCTTCGCGACACCGGGCGACGTCGCCCGGGCGGTGAGCAGGTGCTCCGCCCCGTACACCTCGGGAGTCTCGGCCAGCACGGACGTCGCCCCGTAGGCGACCAGGCGGTCCGAGGCCCAGCCCAGCGCAGGGTTGGCCGTGATCCCCGAGTACCCGTCGGACCCGCCGCAGTTCAGTGCGAGCACCAGCTCCGACACGTCGCACTCGACCCGCTCGCGCGCGTTCACCAGGGGCAGCATCTCGCGGACGGCCGCGACGCCCGCCCGCACCGAGGCCCGCACGCCGCCGGCCTCCTGGATGGTCAGGGAGCGCACCACCGTGTCGTCGGGGATCGCGGCGAGCAGCCCCTGCTTCGCGTCGTCGGGCGGACCGACGGTGGGCATCCCCAGGTCGGCGACCTGGCCCGAGCGGGCCGACAGCGCGGCGCCCGGCACCATCTCGCAGCCCAGGCCCAGCACCAGGAGGCCCGCGACGTTCGGGTGCGCGGCGTACCCGCGCAGGGTGCGCAGCAGGATCTGGCCGCCCTCGGAGTCCGGGACCAGGCCGCAGCCCGACGTGTGCGTGAGGGCGATGACGCCGTCGACGTTTCCGAACTCGTCCAGGGCCGCGCCGCTGAACTGGTCGGCGATCATCTTCGCCGTCGACGCCGAGCAGTTCACGCTCGTCAGGATCGCCACGAAGTTACGGGTGCCGACCCGGCCGTCGGCCCGACGGAAACCGCGGAAGGTGGGCCGGACGCCGTCGGGCACCGGAAGCTCGGTGTGCGTGCCGCCGAGCGGCGCCTCGCGCGTGCCCTCCTCGAACCCGAGGTTGTGCGTGTGCACGTGGTCGCCGGGGGCGATGTCGGTGGTCGCGACCCCGATGACCTGCCCGTACTTGTGCACCTCGGCGCCCGCAGGCACGGCGCGCAGCGCGATCTTGTGACCGCGCGGCACCGGCTGTCCGACGGCGAGCGGCCCGGTCCCGGGAGCGAGGGCTTCGTCGCCCGGGCTCAGGTCGCGGGTCGCGACGGCGACGTCGTCACCCTCACGCAGAACGAGCAGACCAACCTCTGGCACAGATACTCCTCACGATATGAACCGTTTCATCCTACCGACACCCCATACGTTGAGTGCGGGGTATTTGTTGCCTGGACGGTCCCAGATCAACAAATACCCCGCACTCAACGAAGGGTCAGTCGGCGATGGCCGCGTTGAACTCGTCCATGAACTGGGTGGCCGCCTCGTCCGGGGTGATGCGCTCGAAGAGGACGTCGGTGTTGACGCGCTCCATGATGTCGGCGATCTCGGCGGAACCGTGCGGCGGCACCGGCGGGGTGTCGACGATCTCGTCCTCGAGGTCCGCCATGAAGTCGGCCATCTTCTGGTCCGTCGGCGACAGCTCGCCGAGGATCCCCTCGCGCACCTCGGTGTTCGCCGGGAGGCCACGGTCGGTCAGCATGATGTCGGCCGCCTCCTGCGAGTTCAGCAGGAAGTCGACGAACTTCGCGGAGGACTCCGGGTACTCGGTGTCCGCGGAGACGGAGTAGAACATCGCCGGCTTGTAGTACATGCCGGTGCGCTCACCCTCGGTCTCGCCGGGCAGCCGGAGCAGCTCGAGCTCGTGACCCGACGAGTCCGTCAGCGCGCCCAGCTGGTTGGTCCACCAGACGCCCATGGCGCCCTGGTTGGTGCCGAGCAGACCGCCCTCCGGGCCGGCTGCCTGGTACTCGACGGTGCGCGCGGCGTCCGGCTGCCCGCCGCCCTCCATCAGGTCGAGCGAGACCTGGAAGAAGTCCGCGACGGTCTGCTCGGAGACCCCTAGCTCGCCCTCCGGCGTGAACAGCGTCTCGCCGCGCTGGCGCGCCATCACGTTGAGGCCCGCCTCGTTGAAGCCGTAGTCCTGCGTGCCCCACACGCCCTCACCAGCACCCTCCGAGACGGCGTTCGCCGTGGTGACGTAGTCCTCCCACGTCCAGGTGGTGTCGTCGGGCATGTCGACGCCGGCGTCGGCGAAGATCTCCGGGTCGGCGACCATCGCGTAGGCGTTGATTCCGGTCGGGATGCCGTACTGCGCACCCTCGATCTGACCGCCGGCCAGGACACTGTCGTCCACCTTGGACGTGTCGATGTCGAGCTGGCTCAGGTCCGCGAGCACGTTCTTGGTGGAGTAGTCGGAGATGTAGCGCTCCTCCTGGGTGATGACGTCGGGGGTGTCCCCGGCGGCCACCGAGGTGGCGAGCTTGTCCCAGTAGCCGTCCCAGTCGGTGAAGTCGGGAACCACTGTGATGTCGGGGTTCTCGGCCTCGAACGCCTCGATGATCTGCTCCGTGGACTCGTGGCGGGTGTCGGAACCCCACCACGCGAACCGGATCTCGCAGGGGCACTCCTCGGCAGCGGCCGGCTCGTCGCCGCCTCCGCCGATGCCCGAGTCCCCGCCTCCGCACCCCGCGAGGGTCAGGGCCACCGCCGCGATACCCGCGGCCGAGGCGGCGAGACGCTTGCCGCGCCTCGTTCGTAGTCCGTTGGTGCTCATGTGTTTCTCCTTCGGTGACGTTGACGTCGTTGTCGCGAAGCGGTGGAGCTACTTGATTCCAGTGGTCGCGATGCCCTTGACCAGGTATTTCTGCCCGAACAGGAAGGCGATGAAGACGGGGATCAGGGACACGATCGACATGGCGAACAGCGAGCCCCACGAGCTCTCGCCCGTGGAGTCGACAAATGTGCGCAGCGCGATCGGCACGGTGTACATCTCCGGCCGGGTCAGGAAGATCAGCTGGCTGAAGAAGTCGTTCCACGTCCAGATGAACGTGAAGATCGCCGTGGTGGCGAGAGCCGGCATCGACAGCGGCAGCATGATCTGCAGGTAGATGCGCAGGTGGTTGGCACCGTCGAGGGTCGCGGCCTCGTCCAGCTCGCGCGGGATCCCGCGGAAGAACTGGACCATGAGGAAGATGAAGAACGCGTCGGTGGCCAACAGCTTGGGCACGATCAGCGGCAGGAACGTGTTGATCCATTCGAGCTGGGAGAACAGCACGTACTGGGGCACGATCACCACGTGGATCGGCAGCATGATCGACATCAGCATGACCGCGAACCACAGTCGCTTTCCCTTGAACTCCAGCCGCGCGAACGCGTAGGCCGCGAGCGAGCAGGACAGCAGGTTCCCGAGCAGCGACCCGAGCACCACGATCGCCGAGTTGATCAGGTAGTGGCTGAACGGGTGCAGCAGCGCGTTCCACCCGTCCGTGTAGTTGGACAGGTCGATGTCGGTGGGGATGAGGCCCGGCTCGCGGAAGATCAGCGCGTTCGGCTTGAACGAGCTGGCCAGCATCCAGAGCAGCGGGTACAGCATGACGAAGCCGAAGGCGATGAGGCCCGCGTGCTTGAGCAGGCTGCCGACCTTGGCGCGCAGGTGCCGGCCACGGGGCCGGGTCGTCGGACGGCGGTCCTCGGTACCGGACGGCCCGCCGCCGTCGGACGGCGGAGGCACGGCCGTCGCCGTAGCGGTCTGTGTGGGCGTGGAGGCGTCAGTCATCGTAGAAGACCCAGTACTTGGAGGCGAGGAAGTTGACTGCGGTCATGCCGCCGATGATCAGCAGGAGGAACCAGGCCATCGCCGACGCGTAGCCCATGTCGAGGGAACCGAACCCCTTGAGGTAGAGGTACAGCGTGTAGAGCAGCGTCGAGTCGGATGGTCCGCCGTTGCCGCCACTCACCACGAACGCCCTGGTGAAGGACTGGAACGCCTCGATGAGCTGCAGCACGAGGTTGAAGAAGATGATCGGCGTCAGCAGCGGCAGCGTGACCGAACGGAACTGGCGGAACTTGCTCGCGCCGTCGATCGCGGCCGCCTCGTAGTACATCTGGGGGATCTGTCGCAGGCCGGCCAGGAAGATCACCATGGGAGCGCCGAACGTCCAGACGTTGAGCGCCATGAGGGTGCCGAGCGCGTAGTCCGGGTGCGACACCCAGCCCTGCCCCTGCACGCCGAAGAGCGCGAGCACCTGGTTGACCAGCCCGTCCGCGCCGAAGATCTGGCGCCACAGGATCGCGATGGCCACCGAACCGCCGAGCAGGGAGGGCAGGTAGTACACGGAGCGGTACAGGGCGAGCCCGCGCATGCCCCGGTCGAGCAGCAGCGCCAGGCCGAGCGCCGCGGCGAGCTGCAGCGGCACCGAGACGAACACGTACATGAACGTGACGCCGAGGGAGTTGAGGAACCGCGGGTCCTCGAACATCCGCGTGAAGTTCTCGGCCCCGATCCACTGGGGCGCCGAGAGCAGGTCGTAGTCCGTGAAGGACAGGTACAGCGAGGCGCCCATGGGCCCGGCCGTGATGAGCACGAGCCCGACGAACCAGGGCGCGAGGAAGAACAGCGCCCAGCGCCCGTCGCCCTTTCTCCGTGGGCTGACGCTCTGCTTGCTGCGAGAGAGCTCCTGGATCACTGACATGGGTTCACCCCCGCACTGGCTGGCGGGGGCTCGGACCGCCAAGGTCCGGGCTCGCGGTTCGGGTGGCGCATCGCGTTGTCCTCCGGATCGTCGTCGATCCCCGGTCGCATCGGTGAGAAACCGGTCTCTGGTGGAGGAACGTATCACACGAGCAACCGGTTTCCCATGGTGTACCGTCACATCGGGAAACCGGCAGCGAGGGGGCCGCGCCAAAGATGGCGCGGAGCCCCCTCGTACGCCGGTCGGACGACGGTGACGGACGGAGAGCAGATGGTCAGCGGCAGCGCACGGGGCGCAGGTCAGCGCGCAGGTCAGCGCCGTGTCATGGCCACGATCGGGGATGTCGCGACGGCGGCCGGGGTGTCGCGGGCGACCGTCTCCCGCGTCATGAACGGGCGGAGCACCGTCGACGCGACCATCGCGGAACGTGTGCGGGAGGCGGCTGCGGGGCTGAGCTACCGGCCCAGCAACGCGGCGCGGAGCCTTGCGCTCGGCCGCACGCAGACGGTGGCGCTGGTGGTACCCGACCTGGGCAACCCGGTGTTCCAGCAGATCCTGCGCGGCGTCATGGACGGCGCGGCGGAGGACGGCTACCGCGTGCTCGTCGCGGACACGGTGGAGGACGACCAGCAGGAGGGCGCCATCGCGCTCGAGGCGCGGATGCGCTGCGACGCCCTGGTGCTCGTGTCACCGCGGATCGGGGACGCCGAGCTCAGCGCGCTCATCGCCGACGTCGAGCCGGTGGTCCTGGTCAACCGGGAGACCGGTGGATCGGCGCCGAGCCTGGTCGTGGACTACGAGGACGCCGCGCTCCAGGTGGTCGAGCACCTCGTGGCGCTCGGTCACCGCCGCATGGTCTACCTCGGTGGCCCCGTGCGGAGCGCGTCCGACGAGCTGCGCCGCGCCGGCCTCGACCGCGCCCGGAAGCGCCACGCCGACCTCGAGATCCTCGACCTGCCCGCCGGACCGGACATCCAGGCCGGTCACGCCGCCGCGCCCGCCGTGCTCGCCACGCGCGCCACCGCAGCGGTCGCCTTCAACGACCTGGTCGCGTTCGGCCTGCTCGCCGGCCTGAACGAGGCCGGCGTGGCGGTGCCCGCCGACATCTCGGTGGCCGGCTTCGACGACATCGAGCTGTCCCGCTACGCCACACCCGCGCTGACGACCGTCGCGGTACCGCAGGCCGAGCTCGGCCGCCACGCCTGGAGGGAGCTGCACGCTGTGATCGACGACGACGCCCATCCCGCAAGCTCTGCTCGATTCACGCCGAGCCTGGAGGTGCGCGGCAGTACCGGGCCCGTGCCCCAGGGCCCGGAGCGCGTGCACGTCACGGACGACGACGGCGTCGTCGTCGCGCGACGCGAGGAGATCCCGACCGTGCCGCCCACTGCGGCCCCCACCTGGTCCGTACCTGCGGACCCTGACGCCGACGCCGTCGTGCTGACCTGCGGGGACGGGCTGGAGCTGGTACGCCGCGACGCGGGCGACCGCATGCCGAAGGTGCACGCACGGCGTCCGTACCTGCACCCCGTGCACACCCTGGCCGGCGTACCGCTCACCGACGTGAGCCCGGTCGACCACCGCCACCACTACGGCGTCGGCATAGCGGTGCCCGATGTGAACGGCACCAGCCACTGGGGTGGCCGCACCTTCATCGAGGACGTCGGGCCGACGCTCCTGAAGAACCACGGCCGGCAGACGTCGGAAGGCGTCCGTGTCGAGACGGCGCCCGCCCCGCGCGCGGCCGGTGCCGGTACGGGAGCCGGTGCCGGTACGGGAGCCGGTGCCGGTGCCGGTGCCGAGGCGGGCGAGGTCCTGGTCGAGGACGTGCTCTGGTCCGACGAGCACGGCGACCCCCAGCTCCGCGAGGAGCGCCGCGTCACGGCACGCCTGCTCCCCCAGGCCCCTGGGTCGGCCGCCGCACCCGGCTGGGTGCTCGACTGGCGCTCCACGCTGCACGCTGACCACGGCCCCCTGGAGATCCGCTCGCCGGCCACGAACGGCAGGCCGAGCGCCGGCTACGGCGGCCTGTTCTGGCGCCTGCCGATCGCCGAGAGCACCAGGGTCCTGTCGGCTGCCGGCACGGGCGAGAACCGGGCGCACGGCAGCACGTCGCCGTGGGTGGCGTTCGTGCAGCAGCAAGGCGGCCGGTCCACGACGCTCCTGCTGGTGCAGCCGAGCCAGGTCCGCCCGTGGTTCCTGCGTTCCGCCGAGTACCCGGGCGCCTGCCCGGCGCTCGCCTGGGACTCGCCCCTGGTCGTGCCCGAGGGCGGCTCCGTCCAGCTCGACCTCGTCGCCGTGCTGCTCGACACCGCGCTCACGAGCCCGGCCGCGGCCGCCCTCGCCGCGGACCTCACGGACGGCGGCCGCCGGTGAGCCTGCCGAAGGTCGCGGTCGTCGGCGTCCACGGCCACGGCGGTTCCCACCTGCGCACGGTCGCGGACCTCGAGGCCAGGGGGCTGGCGCGGCTGAGCGCCGTCGTCGACCCGCGGGAGCCCGACGACGCCCCCGCGCCGTGGTTCGCGAGCCTCGGTGACCTGCTGTCGGCGGACACCGGCACGTTGCCCGACGTCGTGGTGCTCTCCACGCCCATCCACACCCATCTTCCGCTCGCACGGGCCGCGATGGAGGCGGGCATCGACGTGCTGCTCGAGAAGCCGACCGCCGCCTCCCTCGCGGAGCACGCCGAGCTCGTCGCCGTCGCGGAACGGACCGGGCGCCTGTGCCAGGTCGGGTTCCAGACCTTCGGGTCCCACGCGCTGCCCGCCGTCGTCGACATGATCGCGCGCGGCGAGGTGGGGCAGGTGACCGGGATCGGCGCCGTCGGGACCTGGGTGCGGACCGCCGCGTACTGGACGCGCTCGCCGTGGGCGGGACGACGGCGCATGGGTGACCGCGCCGTCGTGGACGGCGTGGTGACCAACCCCCTCGCGCACGCCGTGGCGACCGCCCTGTGGGTGGGCGGCGCGAGGTCCAGCACCGACCTCGCCTACGTGAACACCGACCTGTGGCGCGCCAACCCGATCGAGGCCGACGACACGTCGTCCCTGCGGGCCGTCGGCACGGACGGGACGCGCTACGGGTTCGGGCTCACGCTGTGCGCGGCAGAACGCACCTCGGCACGGGTCATCGTGCAGGGCACCGCCGGTGAGATCGAGCTCGAGTACGAGCGCGACCTGGTCCGGCTGCGCACCGGACGCGTCGTCGCGGAGAAGCAGTACGGCCGGACGGGGCTGCTGGAGAACCTGCTCCGGGCGCGCACGGGCGAACGGCTGCTGTGCGATGCGCGGGAGACCGGAGCCTTCATGCAGGTGCTCGAGGCCGTGCGCACCGCCGCCGACCCGACGCCGATCGGAGACGACTTCGTGGAGTGGGCCGACGGGATCGACACGGTCCCCGGCGGTGGCCCGCCCGGGAAGATCAGCGGCACGCAGGGCAACCCGGTGGGCGACGCGCGGCATCCGGTGGTGCGCGACGTCGCCGGGTGGTGCGAGCGGGCAGCCCGCGAGCAGCGCACGTTCACGGAGCTGGGCGCCCCCTGGACGGCCGAGAGCTAGCGCGACCGACCGTGGGAGGGTGCTCGGGTGCTGTCGGTTCTCACTGCCATCGGATCCATGGCGTGCATCGTCGCGCTGGGCTGGGTGATCCAGCGGCGCGGGCTGCTCGCCGGTAGCGCTCTGCCGCGGGGCGCCGCTCGGGGCGGCTCCGAGAGCGGCGCCGGCGCCCGCCAGATCCTCGCGACGCTCTCGTTCACGATCTGCGCGCCCGCGCTGATGTTCAGCACGCTGGCGGGGACCGACCTCGCGCACGTCGTCTCGCGGGGCGCCGCGGTCACCTGGGTCACCACCGCTGCGCTCGCCCTGGTCAGCGCGGCGGTGGCGCGATGGGGCCTGCGGTTGTCGGCGGGTCCGGTGGCCGTGACGACGCTCGCCGCCGTCTACGTCAACGGCGGCAACATCGGGATCCCGCTCGCCGTCTACCTGTTCGACGACGCCCTCGCCGTGGTGCCGACCCTGCTCTTCCAGCTGCTCGTGCTGGCGCCGCTGGCGCTGGCGGTGCTCGACCGGTCCGCGTCGTCGACCGGGGCGTCCCGGACGACCAACCGGACGAGCACCCGGTCGGGCTGGACCTCGGTGGTCCGCGTCCCGCTCGCGGCCGTCCGGAACCCGATCACCGTCGGCACGCTCGCCGGCCTGCTGGTCGCGGTGATCACTGAGCTGACCGGCCTGCGGCTGCCCGACGTCGCACTGCTGCCCTTCGACCTGATCGGCGCCGCCGCCCCGCCGCTGGGCCTGCTGACCTTCGGGATGACCCTCGCGGTGCCGATGCCTGCCCCGACCTCGCCGGCTCCCGCGGCCGAGCCGGCACCGGGACCGGGCCACGCCCGGACCCCGTGGTGGGCGGGCCGCGACCAGGTGCTCGTGCGGGCGGTGGTCGCACTCGCAGTACTGGTGCGCAACGTGCTGCACCCGCTGGCTGCATGGGCTGTCGGGGCCGCGGTGGGGCTCGAGGCGCCCGCCCTCGCCGTCGTCGTCACGATGGCGGCGCTGCCGACCGCGGTGAACGTCACCACGTACGCGACGCGGTACGGGGTGTTCGACGGCGTCGCGGCGCGCGCGACCGCCTGGACGACGGCGCTCTGCGTGCCCGTCCTGGTGGCGGTCGGCGCCCTGGTGGGCTGACCCGCACCAGCCGTCGGCTCCGAGAATGACCCTGGGTCACCGACTCGGGCTGGAATCGGTACCCAGGGTCATTCTCGAAGCGGACCGGTCTGGCCCCCGGTCAGATGCCGAGGTTCAGGTCCTCGACGCGGACCGGGTCGCCCGTATCCAGCGAGCGGTTGCCCGCGTAGCCGACCGACGAGGCGCGGACGCCGTCGAGATAACCGGCCGCACGGCCGAGCGGGTCCGGCTCGCCCGTCGGCGCGAACACGCTGGCCAGGAGCAGCGCGTCGCCGCCGCCGTGCCCACCACCGCCGCGCACGATGGGCCGTTCCTCGGCGCGCTCCCAGTGCCGCTGCACCACGAGCCGCTCCCCGATGGGCCGCACCGGATCCTGCTCGTAGACCTCGGTGGCGCTCGGGTCGAGGATCGCCGCGCCGTCCTCGCCGAACTCGACGGAACCGCGCTCGGTGACCTCGAGCTCCGCGCGGCCGCGCGTGCCGTTGACGACCACGCGGTAGCCCTCCCAGGGCGCGTGCGCGGTGAGCGAGTAGGTCAGCAGCGCACCGCCCGCGTACTCGACGACGAGCCCCAGGGTGTCCTCGGTGGTGATCCCCTCGTCGAACACGGACCGGTTGCGCACGTAGCCGTCCACGGCCTGAGCCTCGGGCCCGTAGAGCGTCGACAGCCACTTGTTCTTCTCGACGGAGAGCTGCCACGGGTCGACGCCGCGCTCGTTCAGCGCACGCTCGGCGTCGGTGGGCTCGTAGCCGGTCTGGTGGGCGCCGTCGTCGCCGTAGAAGCGCCGGCCGCCCGTGGCGAAGACGCGCTGCGGCACGCCGTCGATCCACCAGTTGACCAGGTCGAAGTGGTGGCTCGACTTGTGCACCAGCAGACCGCCGTTGTTCACCTTCTCGCGGTGCCAGCGGCGGAAGTAGTCGGCCCCGTGCACCGTGTCGA
Organism: Promicromonospora sp. NPDC023987; assembly: GCF_040639055.1. Classification (NCBI taxonomy): domain Bacteria; kingdom Bacillati; phylum Actinomycetota; class Actinomycetes; order Micrococcales; family Promicromonosporaceae; genus Promicromonospora; species Promicromonospora sp. NPDC023987. The sequence goes on from NZ_JBEZZF010000083.1 coordinate 10,741, forward strand.
GGGCCCAGTCGAAGTGGACCGACAGCACGCGGCCGATCTCGCCGCTCGCGATCACCTCGCGCAGCGCGCTGTTGCGTGGCGAGTAGCGGTAGTTGAACGTCGTGACGAGGTCACGCCCGGTTTCCGCGACCGCGTCAACGATCTCCCGCGCCTGGTCGGCGTGCGCGGCGATGGGCTTCTCGACGACGACGTCGGCGCCGGCCCGCAGCGCACGAGCGACCAGGTCGCCGTGGGTACGGTCGACCGAGGTGACGATCACGCGATCCACGGACTGCTCCGCGATCGCCTTCTCCAGGTCGTCGGGCTCGTACACGGGGCGGATGCCGCCGAGTGCGGCCGCCGCCCGCGCCTCGTACGCTGCCGCGCGCACCGGGTTGGGCTCGACCCACGCCACGATCTCGCCGTCCGGCGCGTGCGTGCCGATCAGGGCGTTGACGTACATGGAGGCACGGTGGCCCGTGCCGACCACCGCGTAGCGGCGGCGCCCCTCGGGCAGCGGGCCCGACGGCGGCGCGGGCTCCTGTGTCGGACCGGTGATCGGCTCGGTGGTCGGCTCGCTGGTCGGCTCGCTGGTCGGCTCGGGCATCGGTGGAGAGCTCCTTCGGTCGTCGTCGACGTCGGGTGGATGGGATTGAAACGATACGACGCCTGGAAAGCGCTGTCCATGGTGGAGGTGCGAGAGGGCGGTGTCCCGGCCCGGCGGCACCGGTCCGAGATCGCCGCCCTCCCGGTTCAGCGCTCGGGCGTGATGACCACCTGGCCGGCCCAGGCGAACCCTCCGCCGAACCCGAACAGGAGCGCGGGCACGCCCGCCGGGATCTTGCCCGCGTGCCACCACTTGGACAGCCCCATGGGGATCGATGCCGCCGACGTGTTGCCCGACTCCGTGATGTCCGTGACCACCACCTTGCCCTCCAGCCCGAGGGCCTTGGCGAGCGGCTCGATGATCCGCAGGTTCGCCTGGTGCGCGACGAGCACCTCGATGTCGTCGATGCTCAGCCCCGCCCCCGCCACGACGTCGCGTGCCCGCTCGGCGGCCCGCGTGATCGCCCACTTGAACACCGCCCGGCCGTCCTGCTGGAACTTCACCTCGGGCACCTCGATCCGTACGGCGGGCGTGAGCTCCGGCTCCGTGCCCCACACCACCGGCCCGACGGCGGGGACGTCCGCGGCCTGCAGCACCGCCGCACCCGCGCCGTCGGCCGTGAGAATGCAGGTGGAGCGGTCGGTCCAGTCGGTGTACGCGGTGAGCTTCTCCGCGCCGATCACCAGGGCCGTGCGCGCGGACCCGGTACGGATCGCCTGATCAGCCAGGCCCACCGCGTGCGCGAAGCCGGAGCACGCCACGTTGAGGTCCATCGCCGCGGGGCCCACCACGTTGCGCAGGTCCGGCGCCTCCTCGCCCTCCGGTGTCGAGGCGCCGGGCTGGACGCCGATGCGCAATGCGTACGCGACCCGCCCGGCCGTGTTCGGCGAGCGGTCGTCGTTGGTAGCGGTCGCGACGATCACCAGGTCGACGGCGTCCGCGGCCACGCGGGCATCGGCGAGCGCGTGCTCGGCCGCTGCGGTCGCCATGTCGGCGACCGTGACGTCGTCAGCCGCTACGTGGCGGGTGACGATGCCGGTGCGGGACCGGATCCACTCGTCGTTGGTCTCGACGAGCTCGGCGATGTCCTCGTTGGAGAGGGTCTTCGGTGGCTGGTGGTGTCCCAGGCCGATGATGCGGGAGCCGGGAGCGCCGGGCGGGAGCGCGAGTGCGGGCGACGTAGCCATGAGGTCAACGTAGCGCGCTCAGGTCGAACGGCTCGACGCTCAGGCCTGGCACCCGCTCCCTGGCCGCCCGCACGACGCGCTCCTCGGCGCCCGGCCCGGTGTCCGGCACCTCGCCCACCTCACGGAGCGCCCCGCGCAGCTGGGCGTCGTACCGCTCCCCCATCGCCGCGTTGCGACCCTTGTACGTCCACGCGACGAGGTTGGCCAGGGCGAACCGCGGCCCGCACGAACGGCAGGACATGATGCCCGGCGGCCGCCGGAACCGGGTGGTCCGGTGGCCCGCCGAGCACGTCCCGACCCACGGTCCGTCGATCGACGGCGCCGACGGGTCCACGCAGCGCCGGCCCGAGCACCCGATCCGTACCGCCACCTCGCGCCACGCCGGACCGTGCTTGGCCCTCGGCCCGGCGAGCGCGTGCGCCACCTCGTGCAGGATCGTGTCCCGCACCTCGCGCTCCTCATGGATTCGGGTGATCGGCGCGGACAGGCTGATCCGGCTCTTGCCGTAGCTGCACATCCCGGCGCGCCGGACGGCGTCGTCGAACTCGAACGTCCAGGCCTTCAGGCCGTGCTGGTCCATCAGCTCGCGCGCCAGGCGCGAGGCGGCGACAAGGTTCATGCGTACCCCTGCGGTGATCGTTGTGATTGCGTCCGGCCGTTCCGGACACTGTCGAACCTACGGGGCTCCACTGACACCCGCGCCAGGTTATCCACAGACCCGTACCGCACACCCCGAGCGCCTCCCCTACGGCAACGGCACGTTCCGGCGCGCCGCCCGGCCCTGTGACCTGCACTCTCGTCGCTGTGAATCGTGGCAGCATTCCGGCCCATGGGTTATCAGGAGCAGTTTCGTCGCGCAGCGCTCGCCTTGGACGTTCCGGAGGACGAGGTCAGCAGGTTCGTCGGCCACCTCCGGTGGGCGATCAGACTGGACGGACTCGCCGGCTCCGACGGTGTTCCCGTCGGACGGTTCGGCGGGCCGCCTCGGCTTCCGGTGGGGACGAGCTGGCCGGACAACGGGCAAGGCAACCTGCCGTTCGTCTTCTCCGTCGACTGTGCGGCGCTGCCGCGGGTCGACGGCTTCGACCTGCCGGTAGACGGTTCACTCCTCTTCTTCCTGGACCACCGGTACGACCATGAGGAGTGCCACGCAGAGCAGCGCGGGTACGCGCGGGTCATGCACATACCGGCGGGCACCGAGACCGCGGTAGCAGAACCTCCGCACCCCGAGCTGGTCGCCGACGAGCAGTACGACGTCGGCGCCGCGGTCGTCGCGTGGCTGCCCGACTGCCTCGACATGGACGAGGACGAGATGCTGCCCTTCCATGAGCAGCTGGCACAGGAGCTCCGGAGCTCCATGCCGCACCTGGACGAGCTCGAAGCTCTCGCAGACGAGCTCTGGCCTTCTAGCGACGGGCTCTCGAGCGGCTTTCTCGGCGGGTACGCCGACGACGAGGTGCTCGAGGCGATGGCGGAGCAGATCCTCCGGGAACGCGAGAAGAACGACGGGACCACCATTCCGCAGGAGGAATGGTTCGACCACATGGCGGTCGAACAGCGCCGACTGTCGGACGAGTGGGTGTCGCTCGCCAGCTTTCTCCCGTTCGCGGAGTTCTACTACGGACGTATGGCTATCCGCCGCGACGACCTGGCCGCCGGCCGTCTGGACAGGATGCTCTCCATGACTGACTTCACCGAGTAGACGAGTCCGCCGGCGGGATCGGGAAGTTCGCCCGGAACACGTTCGACGGGTCGTACGCGGCCTTCACCGTCCGCAGCCGGGCGAGCGTCGGCTCCGGGAACGCCTCCAGCAGCCGCTCCGGGCGGCTGTCGGTGTCGAAGGAGAGGTAAGAACCCTCCATCACCGGCCCGATCTCCGCGTCCCACGCCTGGTTGATCCGGTCCTGATTGGTGGCGAGCGCCGTCAGCGCGAAGTTCTGGTGCCGGTGCGCGTAGGCCGTAGCGGAGGGCGCGACGTCGTTCCCGGCGCCGCCCGTCGCACGGATCTGCGTGAAGTAGGACTCCCCGGAGTCCAGCAGCCGTCCGATCGCTCGGCTCGTGTCCTGGTCCAGATGGGTCAGCAGGCCTCCCCGCGCAGCCGGGTCGCCGCCGCCCGAGTGGTGGGTGTCCTCCTTGCGCACCACACCGGAGTACGGCAGCAGCTGCGCCTGGTGGCCGAGCAGCGGTCCGGCATCGGCCAGCAGCTCGAGCTGGGCGATGGCCTCGTCCGGCTCTACGTCGGCGCCCTCCGCCGCGATCACCGTCATGAGCTGCGCCATCGGTCCCTGACCGCCGCGTCCGCGGCCCAGGACGATGAACGACGTGAGCCCGCGCGGTGCCGCCTCGACGGCGGCTCCCCACTTCTCCAGGAGTCCCACCGTGTCGCTCGCGTCGAGCGTCATCTGGGAGAAGACCACGTCGCCGACCACGCCGGCCTCGATCTCCAGCCAGGTGACCACGCCCATGTTCCCGCCGGCGCCGCGCAGCGCCCAGAACAGGTCCGGATGCTCGTCGCGGGAGGCGTGCAGCACCCTGCCGTCGGCGGTGACGACCTCGGCAGCGACCACGCGGTCGATCGTCAACCCCTGTAGCCGGCCCAGGTAGCCGATGCCTCCGGTGGTCCCGAGCCCGCCGACGCCCACGCCGCCGTAGTCGCCCGACGTGATGGCCCAGCCGCGCGGCGCGAGCGTCTCCGCCACCTCGCCCCAGGTAGCCCCGGCGCCGATCCGCACGCGCCGCGTCGCCTCGTCGACCACCTCGACCGACCGCATGCCGCTCATGCTGAGCACCACACCGCCGTCGTTCGTGGACCGGCCGGAGATGCCGTGCCCTGCCGAGCGGACGGCGAGCTCCACGTCCTGCTTCTGCACCCAGGCCAGCCCGGACGCGACCTCCTCGGCGCCCTGCGGCCGCAGCACCAGGCCCGGCGCCCCGGTCCGCAGGTAGTTGTGCCGCACCGACGCGTACTCGCGGTCGCCGGGCTCCACGGCCCGGGCGGCCAGCTCTGGCGGGAGCGAGTCGTAGTCGATCCCCTCTCGCCGCGCGGCGAGCGCCGTCGCACCACGGCGGGCCGACGCCGGAGCCGTCCCGGCGCTGCGCCGTTCGGCGGCGACCGCCTCTCGGACCGCCGGGACGATCTCCTGCGCGAACGCCCGGATCTGGTCCGGGTCGTCGCCCATGGCGATGAACGTGCTGACGCCGTCCTCCAGCGCCAGCTGGGTGAGCTCCTCGACCCACTGGTCGGCGGGCCCCTGCAGCGGACCCGACGAGCGGTCGGTGATGGCCCCGCCCACGTTGAGCAGGCGGCGGATCTCGCTCGGCGAGCGCCCGGCGGCCAGGGCCGCCTCGTCGATCGTGGCGTTGCCTCGGGCCAGGTCGCCGTCCTTCAGGTTGGGGAGCGAGGGCAACCAGCCGTCGGCCCTCGTGCCGATGAGGCGGAGCATGCGCGGCTTGAGCGCGCCGAGCCAGATCGGGATGTCGTGCGCCGGGGCCGGGCCGCGCTTGACGCCGTCGACCTGGTGGAACTTGCCCTCTACGCGCAGCGGCGTCCGGTTGTCCGCGTCCCAGATCCCGCGCATGATCTCGATGCCCTCCTCGAGGGCGCTGACGGCCTCACCGGGCGTGCGGCGCGGGGCCCCCATGGCGGCGATCGCGTCCCAGAACGCGCCCGCACCAAGGCCCATCTCGAACCGACCGCCACTCAGGAGGTCGAGGCTCGCGGCCGAGCGCGCCACGATCGCGGGCTGGCGCATGCCCAGGTTGAGGACGTTCCCGGAGATGTGGATGCGTTCGGTCTGCGCGGCCACCCAGGACATGAGCGTCCACGTGTCCAGGAACGACGGCTGGTACGGGTGGTCCTGGAAGGTGACCAGGTCGAGGCCCAGCTGTTCCGAGAGCTGGGCCAGGCGGACAGGGCCCTGCGGATCAGCGTTGGTCGGGGAGATGAACGTGCCGAAGATCAGGTCGTGCCCGTAGTCAGTCATGTGCCTTCTGTCCTGTCCGGAGTGGTCGACAATCGTCTGTTCTGCAGACGATATTACCCACAACTCTTCTGGTTCACTGCACATTCCCGTAGGATCAACGCATGAGCACCGCCCCCGCCGCGCCCCGCACCGGCCAGCACTCCCTGTTCGGCTGGTCGCTCGCCGCGCTCCTGCGCGAGTGGAGCGCGCGGGTCGACGCCGCCGCCGACGACGTGCCACAGGGGACCCGCGGCTATCAGCTGCTCACAGCGGTGGTGCACGGCAACCTGCCGAGCCAGGCGGCGCTCGCCTCGACCCTCGGCATCGACCGCACGGTCATGACCTACCTGCTCGACGCGTTCGAGGAGTGTGGGCTCGTCGCGCGCCAGCAGGACCCGGCCGACCGCCGGGCGCGGCGCATCGTGGCCACGGACCGCGGCCTGGACGTGCTCGCCGCGATGGACGCGCGCGTCGCCGCCGCGGAGGAGGAGTTGCTCGCGAGCCTCGAACCGGGCCAGCGCGCACTGCTGCGCGAGCTGCTGGAGCGCGCCGCGACCGGCACGGGCCCGGACGAGGACCCGTGCCGCACGGTCGTCGAAGCCACAGGCCGGGGTTGACGGCCGGAGGTACGGCAGGACGAGCTGACGGTCAGCCTCAGCGCCCGCCGAGGCCCGCCTCGCGGTAGAACCCCTCGATGTGCTCACGCATCAGCCGCTCGGCCGCCGCGGCGTCGTGCCCGGCGACGGCGTCGACGATCGCGCGGTGCTCGGCGCACAGCCGTGCCGCCGTCCGCGGCCACTGCGCGAGCGCGGAGGCTCCGGTCATGACATAGGACGCGACAGCCGACCGCAGCCCGCTCAGGATCGCCTCCACCAGCTGGTTGCCGCCCCACCGCACCAGCTCGAGGTGGAAGTCCTGGTCATGCTCAACGAATGCGGCGACGTCCAGACCGGGCTCGGACATCGCCTCGATGTGGGCACGCGCCCGGCCGAGCGCCGCATCGTCAGCGGGCCGACCGGCGGCGTCGCGCACCGCGCCCGTCTCCAGCAGCACGCGCGTGCCCACGACGTCGGACACCGGAAGCGCCCCAGACGCGACGTGCAGGCGCACCGCCGCACCCAGGCCGGCCGCGGGCCGGTCGATCACGGTGGCGCCGGCGCTGGGACCGGATCCGACGGCGGTGCGCACGATGCCCATCGCCTCGAGGATGCGGATGGCCTCCCGCACGGACGGGCGGGACACCCCGAGCTCCTCCGCGAGGGCCCGCTCCGCCGGGAGCCGCTCGCCGATCGACCATCTGCCCGCGGTCAGACCGGCCTCGATCTGGGCCAGCACTCGCTCGTGGATTCGCACCGGGCCAGTGTACTTCTGTGGTCTGTCCACAGTGGGCTATGGTGTGGACAGACCTCGAAGGAGAGTGCACATGCGCATAGCCCTTGCTGCCACCTGCATCGCCGACGCCATGTTTCCGCAGGCCCCCCGGGCCGTCGTCACGCTGCTCGAGCGACTGGGCCACGAGGTCGTGTTCCCGGCCGGGCAGGCGTGCTGCGGTCAGATGCACGTCAACACCGGCTACCTCGCCGAGGCCGTGCCGGTGGTCCAGAACCACGTGCGCACCTTCGCGCCGGTGGCCGACGGCGAGTGGGACGCCGTCGTCGTGCCGTCCGGTTCGTGCACGGGGTCGATCCGGCACCAGCAGGCCATGGTCCTGGATCGCGCCGGCCTGCCGGACGAGGCCCGTGCGGCCACCGCCGTCGCCGAGCGCACCTACGAGTTCTCCGAGCTGCTCGTCGACGTGCTCGGCGTGACCGACGTCGGCGCCTGGTTCCCGCACCGCGTCACCTACCACCCCACGTGCCACTCGCTGCGGATGCTCCGCGTCGGCGACAAGCCCGAGCGGCTGCTGCGGGCGGTCGAGGGGCTGGAGCTCGTCCCGCTCGCCGAGGCGGAGGGCTGCTGCGGGTTCGGCGGGACGTTCGCCCTGAAGAACGCGGACACGTCCGCGGCGATGCTGCAGGACAAGGTCGCCAGCGTCGTCGAGACGGGGGCCGACGTGCTCACCGCCGGCGACTGGTCGTGCCTGATGCACATCACCGGCGGACTCTCGCGCGGCGGCACGGGCGTGCGGCCCATGCACCTGGCGGAGATCCTCGCCTCGACGCGGGAGTCGCCGACCGTGCCGGACGGGTCCGGTCCGGCGAGGGCGAGGGCCGCCCGATGAGCACGTTCCTCGGCATGCCCTCGACCCGCGCCGCGCGTGGGCCGAGCCCCTCCGCGACGCCCGACACCCTGGCCGGCGTCGGGCGTCCCGAGGACCCGCTGCACTGGGGCGCCTCGTTCCCCGACGCCGCGAAGGCGGCGCTCGGCAACGACCAGCTGCGGCGCAACCTGGGCAAGGCGACGTCGACCATCCGGACCAAGCGCGCGAACGTGGTGGGCGAGGTACCCGACTGGGAAGCCCTGCGCGACGCCGGCTCCGCGATCAAGACCGACGTCCTGGCCCGCCTGCCGGAGCTGCTCGAGACCCTGGAGCGCAACGTCACGGCGCGCGGCGGGGTGGTGCACTGGGCGCGGGACGCAGACGAGGCCAACCGGATCGTCGCCGCGCTGGTCCGGGAGAAGGAGACCGACGAGGTCGTCAAGGTCAAGTCCATGGCGACCCAGGAGATCGGGCTCAACGAGGCGCTCGCGGAGGAGGGCATCGCGGCGGTCGAGACGGACCTGGCGGAACTCATCGTGCAGCTCGCCGACGACATGCCGTCGCACATCCTGGTGCCCGCCATCCACCGCAACCGCACCGAGATCCGCGACATCTTCCTGGAGCGCATGGCCGACGCCCCGCCCGACCTGACGGACGTCCCGCGCGAGCTCGCGATGGCGGCCCGCGCGCACCTGCGGCGCAAGTTCCTCTCGGCGAAGGTCGCGATCAGCGGCGCCAACTTCGCCGTCGCCGACACGGGGACGCTCGCCGTCGTGGAGTCCGAGGGCAACGGCCGCATGTGCCTGACGCTGCCCGAGACGCTCATCACCGTGATGGGGATCGAGAAGCTGGTCCCGACCTTCGACGACCTCGAGGTGTTCCTGCAGCTCCTGCCGCGGTCGTCGACCGGCGAGCGGATGAACCCGTACACCTCGATGTGGACGGGCGTGACACCCGGCGACGGACCGCAGGAGTTCCACCTGGTGCTGCTCGACAACGGCCGCACTCGCGTTCTGGCGGACGAGGCGGGCCGATCGGCGCTGCACTGCATCCGCTGCTCCGCGTGCCTCAACGTCTGCCCCGTGTACGAGCGGGTGGGCGGCCACGCGTACGGCTCGGTCTACCCGGGACCGATCGGCGCGATCCTGACGCCGCAGCTCACCGGTGAGCAGTCGGACCTGCCGTACGCCTCCACGCTGTGCGGCGCCTGCTACGACGTGTGTCCCGTCAAGATCGACATCCCGTCGATCCTGGTCGAGCTGCGCGCCCGCGAGGTGTCCCTCGCGGGCGGAGCGCCCGACACCGCGGACCGGGTCTGGAGCGCGGCCATGAAGGCGGCGTCCTTCGCGATGGCCGACGGCGCACGCTTCCGCCGTGCCGCCCGGGTGCCCCGGCTGCTGCGCGCGATCTCGCGCGACGGGGTCATCAAGAAGCTGCCGTTCCCGGGCTCGCTGTGGACGCGTTCCCGGGACCTGATGGAGCCGCCGAAGCAGACGTTCCGCGACTGGTGGGACGGGCGAGAGGAGCGACCATGACCGACGCCAAGGCAGAGATCCTGTCCCGGATCCGCGCCGCGCTGGGCTCGGACGGTGACGCAGGCGCCCCGTCGCAGGCCGCCGTGCCCAGGGGATACCGGTCGGCCGGCGAGCACGCGCCGGGGTCCGACGCCGTGCTGGACCTCCTGATCGACCGCCTCGAGGACTACAAGGCGCACGTTCACCGGGCGACCCCCGAGCAGGTCCCGGAGCTGCTCGCGCGACTGGTCGAGCGGCCGGTCACAGAGCAGTCGGTAGAACGTCACGAGGTCGGCAGCCCGGGCTACCGATCACCTGACGTTCTGCCGACCACGCAGCAGACGGACGGACGCCGCTCCGTCGTCGTGCCGACCGGGCTGGATCCCGCCTGGTTGGGCGGGCTGGGGCAGGTCGAGGTGCGCACCGACTCGCACGACGCTCCCCTGTCGGCGGCGGAGCTGGACGAGGTCGACACCGTCGTGACGGCGTCGCGCGTCGCGGTCGCCGAGACCGGCACCATCGTGCTCGACGGCGGCTCCGACCAGGGCCGGCGCGCGATCTCCCTGGTGCCCGACGTGCACGTGTGCGTGGTCCGGGCCGCCCAGGTGGTGCAGACGGTGCCGGAGGCGGTGCGCCTGCTCGGCACCGACCCCGCCCGGCCCCTGACCTGGATCAGCGGGCCCAGCGCGACGAGCGACATCGAGCTCGACCGCGTGGAGGGTGTCCACGGGCCCCGGACGCTGCACGTCGTGCTGGTGTCCTGAGGTCTCGACCCGTTCGACAGGCTCAGGGCGGGCTGGCGCGACCAGCGGACGGTGGGTCGACCAGCGGACGGTGAGTCGACCAGCGGACGGTGAGTCGACCAGCGGACTGTGGCGCGGCCGCCGGGTAGGCCTCAGGGGTGCAGCCTCGCACCCTTGACCACCTTGTCCACGACCCGCCGCTCGCCCGCCACGGCCAGCCCGACCAGGTCGAGCTTCTCGGTGGCGACGCTCGCGACGGCGGCCCGGTTGTCGACGTCGTTCCCCGTGGCGAACAGGTCGGCCGTGTAGACGCCGATGCGCAGGCCACGCGTGTCGGCGCGCTCGCGGATCGAGGCGAGCCGGTCGCCGTCGGCCACCATGACCATCACCGGCGTGCCCAGCATCGGGAGGTACTCGCGACCGTCGGCGTCCCGGTAGGGCTCACCGACGAGCTCGGGGTAGGCGGCGGTCACGGCGCTGGCCAGGAAAGCTGTCACGTTGCCCTCCTGCCAGCCCAGCAGGTTGTCCCGCAGGACGAGATGGGACTGCCCCAGGAACGGTTGACATCTGATCTGTACCGGCCTGAGGTCGGTGCTGGAAGGATGTTGTTGTGCCCAAGGCTTACCCACCCGAGTT
>NZ_JBEZZF010000084.1:0-21350 GCF_040639055.1 Promicromonospora sp. NPDC023987
GACAACAGCTCGGCGAACGAGGTGGCGGCGGTCGAGGGGCACTCCCTGGAGACGGGCCGGGACTACCACGTGAAGGTCGTGGTGTCCGGGCGGACAGCGAGCGGGGTCCACCGGCCATTGCCTGGACTGACGCCGCAGACCGATCGGACGCGTCAGGACGTGGAGACACCGATGGAGAACTACCTCATTCCCGTGACCTTCCCTGATCTGGACACGGCCAAGCGAGACACCGCGTCGTTCGTCGACGCGTTGCGTGCCGCCGGCCTGCAGGCCCGGATGGTCGACGACCCGGGCCTGGACTCCCCCGGCGACTCAGGACGGCCGGACCCGGGTCCGACCACGAGGGAGCTGCGCCTGCACGCCGGGAGCGCCGACGAGGCGCGCCGACGTGTCCAGGAGGTGACGGACGGCCAGTTCCCGCGCGGGCTGGTGCTGCTGGGCGAGCCGACGCCGCTCTGACGCGGCCGGTCCTCTCGGGCGCACGCCGGTGCGCTCCGACACGGCCGGTGCGCTCGGACCCGGAGCGGTAGCGTGAGCGCATGACGACGACCTCGGAGAACTCCCAGTATCTGCGGCTGCTGGGCGAGCAGGTGGGCCACGAGCTGGCGGCGCACCTGCAGTACATGGCGATCGCTGTCTGGTTCGACAGCCACGACCTGCCGCAGCTCGCCGCGCACTTCTACCGGCAGGCGCTCGAGGAGCGCAACCACGGGATGATGATCGTCCAGTACCACCTCGACCGGTCGCTGCCCGTCAAGATCCCCGCCACTCCCGAGGTGCGCAACGACTTCGCCGACGTCATTGAGCCGCTCCAGCTCGCTCTCGACCAGGAGCAGCAGGTCACCCGGCAGATCGAGGCGATCTTCCGGGCCGCCCGAGACGAGGGCGACGCCCTGGGCGAGCAGTTCCTGATGTGGTTCCTCGAGGAGCAGGTCGAGGAGGTCGCCTCCGCGACCACGCTCGTCACAGTGGCCAAGCGCGCCGGCGACAACCTGTTCGACCTGGAGAACTACGTCGCGCGCGAGACGATCGGCGACGCGGGAGTCTCGGCGGACGCCCCGAAGGCAGCCGGCGGCACCCTCTGACGCGCCCCGCCCCGCCCCGCCCGTTGAGTGCTGGATATTCGCCCCTTTCCATGCTTCAGAAGGGCGAAAAGCCAGCACTCAACGGGCGGGAGCGGGCGTCGACCGCGCGTAGCGCGCGGTCAGCCGGCGGAGGTGCGCGACGAGCTCCGGCGGGCCGGTGACGTCGAAGTCCGCGTCGAGCAGCCCCAGGTAGACACCGAGCGTCTCCACCGTGTCGGCGCCGGTGTCCAGCACGCACGTGTGCTCGTCGACGCGTTCGACGACGCCCACCGCCGGGCTGATGCGCTCCCCCACCACCTCGGCCGGGGCGTGCACGGTGACCCGCGCCCGGTACCGCCAGGCGGCGGCCGACACCCGGCTCGACACGTATGCGGCGACGTCGTCGGGCAGCTCGCGCGGACCGAACCGCGGGCCCGTCGGGACGCGCGGCCGCATCCGGTCGACGCGGAAGGTCCGCCAGTCGTCACGGTCCAGGTCCCACGCGAAGAGGTACCAGCGACGGCCCCAGCTGACCAGCCGGTACGGCTCGACCTCGCGGACGGTGCCCGCGCCCGTGTGGTCGGCGTAGTCGAACCGGAGCCGCTCGCGGTCGCGGCAGACGGCGGCGAGCGTCGTCAGGATCTCCGGGTCGACGGTGGGCCCGTTGTCGTCCCGGGGTACCGGCACCGTGTAGGTCTGCAGTGCGCTCACCCGGCGCCGCAGCCGGGACGGCAGCACCTGTTCGAGCTTGGCCAGCGCCCGCAGCGACGCCTCCTCGATCCCCGACACGGCCCCGCCCGTCGCCGTGCGGAGGCCCACGGTGACCGCCACCGCCTCGTCGTCGTCGAGCAGCAGCGGCGGAAGCTCCGCGCCCGCGCCGAGGCGGTAGCCGCCGACGTTGCCGCGTGTGGCCGCCACCGGGTAGCCGAGGTCACGCAGGCGCTGGACGTCCGTGCGCACGGTCCGCCCGCTCACGCCGAGCCGCTCGGCCAGCTCCGTGCCGGTCCAGTCACGCGGGAGCTGCAGCAGGGAGAGCAGGCGCAGGAGGCGCGCCGAGGTTTCCAACATGATCCAAGACTGGCACGCCATGAGGAAGCAAACCTTCCTAATGGACCGCCAGAGTGGTCACATGGACATCAACGAGTACCGCATCGACATCCCCCAGGCCGACCTCGACGACCTCGACCAGCGGCTCTCCCGCGTGCGCTGGACCAACGAGCTGCCCGACGGCGGCGCCGACTACGGCGTCTCGCTCGAGTACCTGCAGGGCCTCGTCCGGCGCTGGCGCGAGGAGTACGACTGGCGTTCCTGGGAGGCGAGGCTCAACCAGTACCCGCAGTTCAGCACGACGATCGACGGGCAGAACGTGCACTTCATGCACGTCCGCTCCCCCGAGCCGGACGCGACGCCCCTCCTGCTCACGCACGGCTGGCCGACGACCGTGGTGGAGTACCTGGACGTGATCGACCGCCTGAGCGACCCCCGGGGCCACGGCGGCGACCCTGCCGACGCGTTCCACCTGGTGATCCCGTCGGTGCCCGGCTTCGGCTTCTCCGGCCACACCACCGAGCGCGGCTGGAACCGGTATCGGACGGCGAAGGCGTGGGCCGAGCTGATGAGCCGCCTGGGCTACGAGCGGTACGGCGCGCACGGCAACGACGGCGGTTCCCTCATCTCACCAGAGGTCGGGCGCTACGATCCCGAGCACGTGATCGGGGTGCACGTCACCCAGGTCTTCTCGTTCACCTCCGGCGACCCGGCCGAGCTCGAGGACCTGTCGCCGGAGGACCAGAAGAACGTCGAGTTCCTGGGATGGTGGCTGGAGAACGGCGGCGCGTACGACAAGCTGCAGTCCACCGCGCCGCAGACGCTCGCACACGCCCTGGCCGACTCGCCGGTGGGGCAGCTCGGCTGGAACGCGCAGCTGCTCGGCCCGAACCTCGACCCCGACTACGTGCTGACCAACACGACGATCTACTGGCTGACCAACACGGCGGCGTCGTCGGCCCGGTTCTACTACGAGGACTTCCACGCGACGGACAAGCCGACCGAGCCCACCACCGTGCCGCTCGGGCTGGCGAACTTCGCCTGGGACTTCCACTCGATCCGTGCGTTCGCCGAGCGCGACCACAAGAACATCGTGTCGTGGAACGTCTACGACACGGGTTCCCACTTCGCGGCGCACGATGCACCGGACCTGCTGATCGACGACATCCGCGGGTTCTTCCGCAGGCTTCGCTGAGCTCTGGTCCGCCCACCGCGCCACGACCGCGGTGTCTCACCACCGCGCCGTCTCACCACCGCACCAGGAGCCTCCGCATCGCGGCCACCTCAGCCGGTACGGGCCGACGCCGGCGGAGCGCGGCGGGCGCCTCCCGCAGGCCCCGGACCACGCCAGACCGGTGGCTGGAGCTCTGCGCCGCCACGCCGCGGAGCTCGCCGACGGCGTCTCGCCACGGCAGACGCATCAGCGCGGTGAGCGTCGCGGCCCGGGCGATCCCGAACTGCCGTCTGCTCGGCGGCTGCCGGCTCGGCGACGGGTGGTGGTGCACCACGACGTCCTTGACGTAGGACATCGCCCAGCCCGCTGCCGCGAGGTCGAGCGCCAGCCGCTCCTCCTCGCCGGGGAACCGCACGACGGGGTCGAACCCGCCCGCGGCGAGGAACGCGCTCCGGCGGACCATCGCGGCGCAGGCCACGAAGCCGAGGAGGGCCGAACCGGGCACGGAGGCGTCCTGCGGCAGGGGCGACGCCGCCATCAGCTCGCTCACCGAGTCGGTGCGCTCCTCCGGCCCGACGAGGATCCTGGCGCAGACGAGGCCGAGCCGACGGTGGTCGGCGAGCGCGTCGGCGGCCTGGTGCAAGGAGCCCGGCGCCCACCACGAGTCGTCGTCGGCGAAGGCGACGAACGGCGTGGTCGCGGCCCGGACCCCTACCGTGCGGGCCACGGCGCCGACGTTGCGCGGCAGGCGGATGATCCGCACCTCGGGACATGCCGCCGCGACGGCGTCGGCGCTGCCGTCGGTCGAGGCGTTGTCCACCAGGATCACCGGCGCTCGATGGACGGGCAGCGAAGCGAGCAGGTCGGCCCGGCGGTTCTGGCTCGCGACCACGACGGTAACGCGGCCGTCCTCGGCATCCATCGTGGCGGCTCCCCGGTGCTTCGACGTCGTCGGCCCCTCCCAGCGTGAGGTCGGCCCGGTCCAGCCGCATCTGGGCGGACGCCGGGGCGCGCGCCGGTCCGACGCCGGGCGGATCAGTCGCTCGTGGCGTACCGCTGCGCCACGGCGCGGTAGCGCTCGAGGTAGAGCGGCCAGCCGCCACCAGCGGCGAGGCTCGTGAAGCCCTCCCAGCCCGCGCCGTGCCGGTCGAGATGGCGGTGCTCCAGCACGACCCTGGTCCGCTCCGGCGCCTCGGCGATGAACCGCACCTCGACCTCGCTGGTGCGGTCGGGGTCCGGCTCCACCTGCCACCGGGGGCTGATGTCCCAGGTGATGACGAGGCGGTGGGGCGGCTCGTGCACGAGGACGCGCGCCCAGGTGCAGGTGCTGCCGTCCAGGCCGACGTCGTAGATGGTGCCGCCAGCGCGTGGCTCCAGGACCGTGCGTTCGATCGGCACGGACAGGAGGTTGTGCTCGCGGGGCTTGATCTCGTCGAAGTGTTCGGTGAACACGCGGAAGGCGTGCTCCACCGGGACGTCGACGGTGATGTCGACCTGCAGTCGGGTCTGGTCCTGCGACGTGGTGCTCATCGAGACGTTCCTTCCGGTGACGAGGTGGTCGGCTCATAGCTCTGTTCGGCCACGCTCTTGAAGGTGGACAGGGTTTGACTCCAGTAGGACTCCAGCTCCCGCCGGAGCCCTTCGAGACCGCTGAGACGAGGCTGGTAGAGACGCTCACGGCCCTGCTGGTGCACGTCGACCAGGTGCGCGTCGAGCAGCACCCGGAGGTGCTGGGACACGGCCGGCCGGCTGACCGGCAGGTCCCGCGCGATCTCGGTCACCGAGCACCGCCCCCGTGCGACGCGAGCGAAGACCTTGCGGCGCGTCGGATCGGCGAGCGCATGCCACGGGTCGGCGGTCGTTGTTTCCATGATACGTAAGTTACTACTTACGCGTTTCCCTGTCGATGCCTCGGCCGCACTTCCGGGCGCCGGACGTATCACACCCGCGTTCCGCGGCTCCCCACTCGTAGTGAAACTGTTACCCAGCGACTGGGCCACCATGCGCAGAGAGGGATGGGTTCGCGTGATCAGCACTGGTGACCTCCGGGCCGTCGACCGGCGCACCGCGCAGGACGCGGACCGCCGGACCGGCGTCGCCGAGCTCCGTTCGACCCTGGCCGGGCTGGGCGTGGCCGGGCTGGGCGCAGCCCGACCGTCCGTGCCCTCTGGGCGCACCGGGCCGACCGATAGCGCTGGAACGCCCGCGACCACACCCGGCCGAGCCCTCGACCGCCCGCTGTGCCGCACGACCCGAGCCGCCCTGCACGACTACCTGACGCGGAGCCTGCTCCCCAGCCGTCGGCGCCGCGTCGAGGCCCACCTGGACGGCTGCGCCGAGTGCACGCGCGCGTTCATCGATGTCCGCGAGACCTCCTGGGCGCTCCGGGGCCTCGGCCGCCGTCTTGCCACCGACGACCACCACGGCGGCAGGCACCGCCGCACACCCGGGAGACGAGTCGTGGCAGCGGGCGCCTGAGGCCGGCGGACCATCGCAAGCCACGGTTCCCAACCCCAGCCCTGACCCAAAGGGCACGGGTGTCACCGGGCGCGCTTGCCCTCGTTCGGGATGAGCCGCCAGGCGACGACCGCGGCGATCGCGGTCAGCACCGCCGCGACGACGCACGCAACCTGCAGGGCGGCGACGAACGCCTCCTGTGCCGCCTCCAGCACGTCCGCCCGGTCGCCGGCGACCGCCACCGCCGAGGCGAGCGAGTCGCCGGCCTGGGTGCGTACGTCCGCCGAGACGTCGGCGGGCAGCGCGATGCGCGCCTGGTAACCGAGCGTGACCAGCGAGCCGAGCACCGCGACACCGAGCGCTACGCCCAGCTCGTACGCAGTCTCGGAGATCGCCGACGCGCCACCCGCCTTGGCCGGCGGCACCGCGGAGACGACGGCGTCGGTGGTCAGGGTCATCGCCAGTCCGACGCCGAGCCCGGCCGGGACCAGGGCGAGCGCGAGCCACACGTAGTGGTCGGCGCCCTCGGCCGCCGCGATGGCCAGCATCCCGAGCGCCGTGACCCCGAGACCGAGCGCGATGGCGGGGCCACGTCCGAACCGTGTGATCGACCAGCCGACCACCACGACCACCACGATGGAGGCGATGGTCGCCGGGAGCTCGGCGATGCCGGCGACCAGCGGGGAGTACCCACGCACGAGCTGCAGGTACTGCGAGAAGAAGAACAGCATGCCGGTGAGCGCGAAGATCGCGATCAGGTTCGCGGCCACCGCACCGCTGAACGCCGGGATCCGGAACAGCCCGATGTCGAGCAGCGGACCCCGGCCGTCGGCGACCAGGCGGGCCTGCCGTCGGACGAAGCCGATCCCGGCGAGCACGGCCAGCGCGAGCACCCCGACCGCGAGCAGGTCCACACCTTCGGCGGCCGCGTGCTTGATGGACCAGACCAGCGGCATCACGGCGGCGAAGGAGAGCACCACCGACAGGACGTCGAGGCGCCCCGGGTCCGGGTCCTTCGCCTCCGGCAGCAGCACGGCGCCCGCGATCACCAGCACGACGACCACCGGGATGTTCACGAGAAAGACCGAGCCCCACCAGAAGTGCTCGAGCAGCGCGCCGCCGACCAGCGGCCCCACCGCGGCGCCACCACCGGCCGCCGCCGACCACACGGCGATGGCGCGGCTGCGCTCGCGAGCGTCCGGGAACAGCGTCCGGATGAGGGACAGCGTCGACGGCATGATCGTCGCTCCCGCCACGCCGAGCAGCAGCCGGGCGGCGATCAGAACCTCGGCGCTCGGCGCGAACGCCGCCAGGGCCGAGGCCGCGCCGAACGCCGTCGCACCGATCAGCAGGAGCCGCTTGCGGCCGACGCGGTCGGCGAGCGTGCCCATCGCGACGAGCAGGCCGGCGATGGCCAGCGAGTAGATGTCCCCGATCCACAGCACCTGGGTGGCGGTGGCCGCGAGGTCGCGCGTCAGCGACGGAACCGCCAGGTAGAGGACGGTTCCGTCGATCGCGAGCAGGCCGACCGCCAGCACGAGGACGGCGAGCGCGGCCCACCGGCGGCGCGTGGAGAGGACGGGAGGAGGAGCGGTCACCAGACAACTGTACCGTCCAGCCGGTACAGTTTCATTCTGCGGGCCCTAGAGTGGCGTGCCAAAGGTGGAGGTGGTGGACAGTGGGCCGTACGGCGGGCAGAGACCCGGAGCAGACGCGTTCCGCGCTCCTGGACGCAGCGGGTCAGCTGGTCCATGAGCGCGGGATCTCGGCCACCCTCGACGACGTCGCACGCCGTGCGGGGGTGTCCAAGGGCGGACTGCTCTACCACTTCGCGAGCAAGCAGGAGCTGCTCCTGGCGATGGCGCACGACTGGCTCGAACGGTTCAGGATGGCGGTGCTCGCCGCCGTCGACCCGGACGACGACGCTCCGGGACGCCTGGTGCGTGCCTATGTGCGCGTGTCGATCGACGGCGCGCTGGACGCCGCGGCCACTCGTGACGCGCTGGTGGTGATCGCACACCTGTCGACCGTCGACGCGGTCACCGACCTCGCCCGCGCCGACGCCCTGCGCTGGCAGCAGGACCTGCGGGCGGACGGCCTGCCGGAGGATGTCCTGCTGCTTGTCCTCGCCGCGGCGGACGGCGCCAGTGCCCAGCCGGTCTGGGGCATGGAGCCCGCGCCGGAGGAGCTGGAGCGACTCCGCAAGCAGCTGCTCGCGCTGACGGTCCTCGACCGGTAGGTCGCGAGGGCTGATGGGTCGCGGCGGCCGATAGGTTGCGGCGGCCGCAGGTCGCGGCAGCCCGGCCCCGGACGGCTCTCCGGAGGTCGGTCTGATGTGCGGCGCCACCCGCCCGGCCTGCTGAGTGGCCGGGCCTGCTGAAGTTCCGGCCTGCTGAAGTTCCGGCCTCCCGAAGTTCCGGTTTCCTGAACGACCGGGCCTGCTGACTAGCCGGTGTCGAGCCGCAAGTTGGCCGCCGTTTGAGGGCCGAGCCGCAAGTCCCGAGCCCCCAGCCGACCAGACGGGCCGAACCGCAAGCCGGGCGTGTCTACCAGGGCCGAGCCGCAACTTGCAGGTGCAGAACAGCCAAGGTCGACGCGTGCTTTGCGGATCGACGTCGAGCGCAACGGCCAGCTTGCGTTTCGACGCTCGGCGCCAGCCCGAACAACAACCAACTTGCGGCTCGACACTCCGCGCCAGCCCGAACAACAACCAACTTGCGGCTCGACACTTGGCGCTCGGACGGCGACCAGCTTGCGGCTCGACATCGACTCCACGGGCGCATCGACCCGAAGCTTGCGGTTCGACGCCGGCGGGGCGGTCAGTGGGGCCACCGCCCAGGCGGCTCGATACCGGCGGGCCTGCTGAACTTCGTTCGGCCCAGCCCTGCCTGGTTCACCCTGGCTGAACTATTCAGCACAGCCCGCAAACTGGAGCCGCGGCCGAACGGAGTTCGGTCCACCTGGCACCCCTCACCAGTGCTGTGCGACCGGCCGACGCCGACCCGGCCGGCCAGCTGCCGCATCGCCCGAACTGCACCGCACCAGCCGAGGCCAGCTCCAGCGAGGTCGCTACTCCCCTGCCGCCTCGTCGTCGATCCAGCGGTCCGCCAGCGCTTCCGAACCCCGGGCGAGCATCGCGACGTCGGCCCCGACGAGCACGAAGGACGCCCCGGCATCCAGATAGGCCTGGGCTACCGACGGGTCGAAGGCGTTGACACCCACGGGCTTGCCCGCGGCCCGCACCGCCTCGAACGTCGCGCGCACCGCTGCGGTGACGTCCGGATGCGTCTGCTGTCCGAGCACCCCGAGGGATGCCGCCAGGTCGGACGGCCCCACGAAGACGCCGTCCACGCCGTCGACGGCGGCGATGGCCGCGGCGTTCTTGACGCCGGTCGCCGACTCGACCTGCACGAACAGCGACACGTACTGGTCGGCGTCGGCCATGTAGCCCTCGACCCGGTTCCAGCGCGCACCGCGGGACAGCGCACTGCCCACCCCGCGGACGCCGCGCGGCGGGTAGCGCACGGCCGACACGACGGCGCGGGCCTGCTCGGCCGTGTCGATCATGGGCACCAGCACGTTCTGGGCGCCCAGGTCGAGGAGCTGCTTGAGCACCACGGCGTCGTCGGACGGCGCCCGCACCAGCGGGGTGACCGGGTACGGCGCGACCGCCTGCAGCAGCGCGGACGTGGTCTCGAGGCCGATGGGCGAGTGTTCGCCGTCGATCAGCAGCCAGTCCAGGCCTGCGCCCGCGCAGATCTCCGCCACCAGCGGGCTGCCGCTGCACACCCACATGCCCATCTGCGGGCGGTCGGCGTCGGCGATACGGTCGCGGAACGTGGGCGGGAGGGTCAGACGAATCGGCACGAGACGGTCCCCAGCTCTCGGTAGTCGGCCAGCACGGTGTCCCCCGGCTCCACCCAGACCGGCCGGGTGAACGAGCCGGCCAGGATGATCTCGCCGGGTTGCAGCGCGTCGTCGTGCTGGGCCAGCTTGTTCGCGAGCCACGCGACGCCGGTGGCCGGGTGGTTCAGGACGGCGGCCGCGACGCCGGACTCCTCGATGGCCTCGTTGCGGTACAGCAGCGCCGAGACCCAGCGCAGGTCGCGCTCCCCGATCTGCACGGGGTTGCCGCCGTAGACCATGCCGCCCATCGCGGCGTTGTCGCTGATCGTGTCGACGATGGTGCGCCCGGCCATCTCGATGCGCGACGACAGGATCTCCAGGGCCGGCACCACGTACTCGGTGGCGCGCAGCACGTCGAACACCGTGACGTCCGGTCCCTTGAGACCCTCGCGCAGCACGAAGGCGAGCTCCACCTCGATCCGCACGTTCGAGAACCGCGAGTGCTCGATGACCGAACCGTTGTCGAAGACCATGTCGGCGAAGATCGCGCCGTAGTCCGGCTCGGTGATGCCGGTGGCGGCCTGCATGACCTTCGACGTCAGCCCGATCTTGCGGCCCACCGGGCGGCGCCCGGCCTCGATGCCACGCCGTCGCCAGGTGTTCTGCACCGCGTAGGAGTCCTCGACGGTCATCCCGGGGTACCGCGCCGTCAGAAGCTGCACCGTCGAGCGCTCGGCCTCGGCCCGGGCCAGCTCGTCGGCGATCGTGGTGATCGTCGCGTCGTCCAGCATGCGCTCCCCCATCAGAGCTGGTGTCCCAGCTTGTACTCGCCCTGCTTCCACGAGGGCAGCGCGTCGGCGTCGTCCTCCGGACGGGTGTAGGAGAACCCGTCCGCTCCGATGGTCACCGCCATCTCCGAGGTGTCCGTGCGGGCGACGACGCGCTGCGGGTTGCCGTCGAGGTCCAGGACGAGCGACGCCTCGGTGTACCAGGACGGCACCACCGGGTTGCCCCACCAGTCGCGGCGCTGGTTGTCGTGCACGTCCCAGGTCACCACGGGGTTGTCGGGGTCGCCCGTGTAGTAGTCCTGCGTGTAGATCTCCACGCGGTGTCCGTCCGGGTCGCGCAGGTAGAGGTAGAACGCGTTGGAGACACCGTGCCGGCCCGGGCCGCGCTCGATATGGTCCGACAGCCGCAGCGCGCCGAGCTTGTCGCAGATGGCGATGATGTTGTGCTTCTCGTGCGTGGCGAACGCGACATGGTGCATGCGCGGCCCGTCACCACCGGTCATCGCCGTGTCGTGCACGGTCGGCTTGCGACGCATCCACGCGGCGTAGGTCGTGCCCTCGCCGTCCTGGATGTCCTCCGTGACGCGGAAGCCGAGGTCCTCCATGAACCGCACGGCGCGCGGCACGTCCGGGGTCACCTGGTTGAAGTGGTCCAGCCGCACCAGGGCGCCGGGGGTGTGCAGGTCGTAGCGCCACGCGAGCCGCTCGACGTGGTCGACGTCGTAGAAGAACTCGTAGGGGAAGCCGAGCGGGTCGGTCACCCGCACCGAGTCGCCGATGCCGCGGGTGAAGCCGTCCGCACGGCGCTCCACCCGGCAGCCGAGCTCGGTGTAGAACGCGACGGCGCGGTCGAGCTCCTCGGGGCTGCGCACCCGGTAGGAGAACGCGGCGACGGCGGCCACCGGACCCTTGCGCAGCACGAGGTTGTGGTGGATGAACTCCTCGAGGCTGCGCAGGTAGACGGCGTCCTCGTCCTCCTCCGTGACGACCAGGCCGAGCACGTCGACGTAGAAGTTCCGGGAGGCGGCCAGGTCGGTGACCACCAGTTCCATGTACGCGCACCGCAGGATGTCCGGCGGCGGCGCCAGGGGCGTCGGGACAGGGTCGGCGGCGGTGATCGGCGCCTCGCTGGTCACGACGGGTCCGGTCGGGTGGGTCATCTTCAGGCTCCCTTGCCAAAAGTCGGGTTGTGCACCTTGCCGAGCGTGATGTGCACGGCCTGCTGGTCGGTGTAGAAGTCGATCGAGCGGTAGCCGCCCTCGTGTCCCAGACCGGACGCCTTGACCCCGCCGAACGGCGTGCGCAGGTCGCGCACGTTGTTCGAGTTGAGCCAGACCATGCCCGCCTCAAGCGCCTGCGAGAAGTTGTGCGCGCGCTTGAGGTCGTTGGTCCACACGTAGGCGGCAAGGCCGTACCTGACCCCGTTGGCCAGGGCGAGGGCCTCCTCCTCCGTGTCGAACGGCGTGATCGCCACGACCGGGCCGAAGATCTCCTCCTGGAAGATCCGGGCCGACGCCGGCACGTCCGCGAAGACCGTTGGCGCCACGTAGTTGCCTCCTCCGAAGCCCTCCGGACGTCCGCCGCCGGCCACGAGCCGACCCTCGGTCCTGCCGATCTCGATGTAGGACATGACCTTGTCGTAGTGCTCGGGGTGCACGAGCGCGCCCACCTCGGTCCTCGGGTCCTGCGGGTCGCCGACGACCACGCGTCCGGCCTGCTCGGCGTACCGCTCCACGAACTCGTCGTAGATCGCGCGCTCGACGAGGATGCGGCTGCCCGCGGTGCAGCGCTCGCCGTTGAGCGAGAAGACCCCGAAGATCGTCGCGTCGATCGCGGCGTCCAGGTCGGCGTCGGCGAAGACGACAGCCGGGGACTTGCCGCCCAGCTCCATCGACAGCCCCTTGAGGTACGGGGCGGCGTTGGCGAAGATGAGCTGGCCGGTGCTGCTCTCCCCCGTGAACGAGATCAACGGGACGTCGGGGTGCTTGACCAGCGCGTCGCCTGCCTCCTCACCCAGACCGTTGACCAGGTTGAACACGCCCTCCGGCAGGCCCGCCTCCTCGAAGATCCCCGCCCACAGCGACGCCGACAGCGGCGTGAACTCCGCGGGCTTGAGTACCACCGTGTTGCCGGTCGCGAGCGCCGGCCCGAGCTTCCAGGACTCGAGCATGAACGGCGTGTTCCACGGCGTGATGAGGCCGGCGACACCGATCGGCTTGCGGTTGACGTAGTTGATCTGGCGGCCGGGCACCTTGAAGGTGTCGTCCGACTGCGCCACGACCAGATCGGCGAAGAACCGGAAGTTCTCCGCGGCCCGGCGGGCCTGGCCCAGTGCCTGTGTGATCGGCAGGCCGGAGTCGAAGCTCTCCAGCTCGGCGAGCCGCGCGTCGCGGGACTCGACGAGGTCGGCGATCCGGTGGAGGATCCGCGAGCGCTCACGCGGCAGCATCCGGGGCCATGGCCCGTTCAGGAACGCGTCGCGGGCCGCGGCGACGGCGCGGTCGACGTCGGCCTTCTTGCCTGCCGCCGCCTGCAGGTAGACGTCGTTGGTCACCGGCTCGAGCACGTCGAACGTTGCGCCGTCGGCCGAGTCGACGAACTGGCCGCCGATGTAGTGCTGGATACGGCCGGGCAGGTCGGCCGGCACGTGGCGGGTCGGCTGGTCGGTCATCGTGTCTCCCTGTGTGGTGTCTGACGGGGCGGGGCTGCGTCGGCGCGAGCGTCCAGGAAGGCGCGCATGGTCGCCCAGCGGTGGTTGCGTGCGGCGATCTCGATCTCGAGCGGGTCGGCCTCGCGGGTGATCAGGTCGAGGATGTGGGCGTGCTCGGCCACGGAGGCGTGCGCCCGGCCGGGGACGAACGCGAACGTGGAGTCCCGCAGCCCGGACAGCTGGGCCCAGCCGCGGTGGACCATGTCGAGCAGGAGCTGGTTGGGACAGGACTCGAACAGCACCGAGTGGAACTGCCGGTTCAGCGCGGTGAACGCGTGCGGGTCGAAATGGTCGAGCAGGGAGCGCAGGTGGTCGTTCACCTCGGTCGCCCGCTGGAGGTCCGCGGTGGAGATCGCGCGCGCGGAGAGCCCGGTGGCGGCGCCCTCGACGACGCCGAGGGCCTGCATGGCGTCGACGTACCCGTTCTCGTCGACCATCGCGACCCGCGCACCGATGTTGCGCTCGTAGGTGACCAGGCCCTCCGCCTCCAGGCGCCGGATCGCCTCGCGCACGGGCACGACGCTCATCGCGAGCTCGTCCGCGATGCCCTGGAGCACGAGGCGGTACCCGGGGCTCAGCTCGTGGCGCGCGATCCGGTCGCGGAGGTAGTCGTAGGCGAGCTGGGACTTGCTGAGGGCGCCGGCGAACGCGACCTCGACGGCCGAGGCCGTGACGTCTCCGGTCGTCATCGCGGCTCCCCGTGTGCCTGGGTCTTCCACGACTCGTAGCGCGCCCGCCACTCGGCGTTCGGGGGGAAGAGCCCGTCGACGGGGTGGCCCGCGGCGACCTGTTGTGCGACCCAGGCGTCCTGCTCCTCCTGCGCGATGGTGGCGTCGGCGACCTCCTCGACCAGGTGGGGCGGGACCACGACCACGCCGTCCGCGTCGCCGACGACGACGTCGCCGGGCAGGACCGTCGCCCCGCCGCAGGCCACGGCGACGTCGGTGTCCCACGGGACGTGCCGGCGGCCGAGCACCGCCGGGTGGGCGCCCTGGGAGAAGACGGGCAGCCCGGTCGCGGCCACGGCGTCGAAGTCGCGCACGCCGCCGTCGGTGACGATGCCTGCGGCGCCGCGCACCTGCGCGCGCAGCGCGAGGACGTCGCCGAGGGTCGCCGAGCCCATCTCGCCGCGAGCCTCGATGACGATGACCTCGCCGGCGTCGACGGCGTCGAACAGCCGCTTCTGCGCGTTGTAGCCGCCGCCGTGCGAGACGAAAAGGTCCTCCCGGTTCGGCACGAAGCGCAGCGTCCGCGCGCGGCCGACGATCGTCGCGCCTGGCGCGTTCGGCCGCACGCCCTCGATGAGCACGTTGTTCAGGCCGCGCTTGCGCAGCTGGGCCGACAACCCGGCGACCGGCGCCCGCCGCAGCTTGTCGACGAGCTCGGCCGTGAGCACGAACGGCTCCGGCTCGGGCGGCAGGCCCGCGGCCTCGCGGCTCCCCCACGCCTCGGCGCGCTGGGTGTCGTCGATCTTCGGGCCCGCTCCGACGTCGCCGAACGGCACGTCGCCCTGCACCACCGTCGTCACCAGGCGGCCCGACGTCGGCGCGCCGGGCGCCGTAGGTGCGTCCACCTCGACCTCGACGACGTCGCCCGGCGCCACGACGCTCGACCCGGCGGGCGTGCCCGTCAGGATGACGTCGCCCGTCTCGAGCGTGAGGTGCTGCGACAGGTCGGCCACGATCTGCGCGAAGGGGAACAGCAGCGCGTCGTCGCCCGTGGTGTCCTGCTGCACGAGCTCACCGTTGACCCAGGTGCGCACACGCAGCGCGGCGGGGTCGACCACGCGGGCGTCGAGCAGCTCCGGGCCGATCGGCGTGTAGCCGTCGCGGCCCTTGGAGCGCACGTTCGAGCCCTTGTCCGCCCAGCGCAGGTCGTAGACACCGAGGTCGTTCGCGGCGGTCACGGCGGCGACGTGCTCCCACGCCCGCTCGACCGGCACGTGCCGGGCCGGCTCGCCGATGACCAGCGCGACCTCGCCCTCGAACGCGAGCAGCTCCGTGCCTGCGGGGCGCTCGACCACGCCGCCCGTCGCGGCGAGCGAGCTGGCCGGCTTGAAGAAGTACGACGGCGCGGCGGGCCGCCGGCCGCGCTGCTCTGCGCGCGACACGTAGGCGAGGTGGACGGCGACGATCTTGCCCGGCCGTGCCGCGAGCGGCCCTGCCGGGGGCAGCTCCCGTGCCGTCGGGGCGTGCGCTTCGGTACCCATGAGCTCCCTTGCCCGTCGTTTCCGCTGGTCTTCGACGACCTCTGGCATTTCGTATCTCAGATCGTATATGGTCTGAGTGAACACGGCAAGGTCGTCCCCCGGCCGAGCACACACACGACGGGCCTTCCGACGAGGGCGGGCCCGATGACAAGGGAGTCATGCGATGTCACGCCTCACCCCCGACGGGCCCACAGCGGCCCGCTCCCCCTCCGCCCGTG
This sequence comes from Promicromonospora sp. NPDC023987, assembly GCF_040639055.1. Lineage (NCBI taxonomy): Bacteria > Bacillati > Actinomycetota > Actinomycetes > Micrococcales > Promicromonosporaceae > Promicromonospora > Promicromonospora sp. NPDC023987. The sequence goes on from NZ_JBEZZF010000084.1 coordinate 15,514, forward strand.
AACGGCGCCGCGTCGTCCTCGCCACCGTCGTCGGCACGACGGTCGAGTGGTACGACTTCTTCATCTACGCCTCGGCGGCCGGCCTGGTCTTCGGCCAGCTCTTCTTCGAACCGGCCGGTGCGAGCCTCGGGACCCTGCTGGCCTTCGGCTCCGTGGGAGTCAGCTTCCTCTTCCGCCCGTTCGGCGCCTTCGTCGCCGGGCACCTCGGCGACAAGTACGGACGACGCGTCGTCCTGGTGCTCACCCTGGTCCTGATGGGTCTGGCGACCGCGCTCATCGGCGTGCTGCCGACCTACGGCCAGATCGGCGTCGCAGCCCCCGTCCTGCTCGTCCTCCTGCGAATCCTCCAGGGCATCTCGGCCGGCGGCGAGTGGGGCGGCGCCGTACTCATGTCCTGCGAGCACGCACCGGTCAAGCGCCGCGGCCTGTTCGGTGCCTCACCCCAGATCGGCGTCCCGCTCGGGCTCCTGCTCGCGTCCGCGGTGCTGGGCATCATGAACGCCGTCGCACCCGGCGAAGCGTTCCTCACGTGGGGCTGGCGCGTCCCGTTCCTGCTGAGCGTCGTCCTGATCGGCATCGGCTACTGGGTACGCCGCAGCGTCGAGGAGAGCCCCGTGTTCCTCGAGATCGCCGAGCGCGCGGAGACCACCCGCCAGCCGCTGCTCCAGCTCTTCCGCAAGCACACGCCACTGGTGATCGTGGCCGCTCTCGTCTTCGCGGGCAACAACGCCGTCGGCTACATGACCACCGGCGGCTACATCCAGAGCTACGCGTCCGATCCGGCGGGCCCCGTCGGGCTGGACCGCGGGCCGGTGTTCTGGGCCGTGACCATCTCGGCAGTCGTGTGGCTCGCGTCGACCTGGTTCGCGGGCGCGCTGTCCGACCGGCTCGGCCGCCGCACCACCTACGCCATCGGCTTCGTGGTCCAGCTCGCCGGCGTGCTCGCCCTGTTTCCGCTGGTCAACGGTGCGACGTTCGGCTCGCTGCTGCTCGGGCTGATCTTCCTGTCCGTCGGCCTCGGGTTCACCTACGGGCCGCAGGCCGCGCTCTACGCCGAGCTGTTCCCCGCGTCGATCCGGTTCTCGGGCGTCTCGATCTCCTACGCGATCGGATCCATCCTGGGTGGCGCGTTCGCACCGACCATCGCCACCGCGCTCGTCCAGGCGACCGGCACGACGGCGGCGGTCACCATGTACCTGGCGGGCATGACGGTGATCGGGCTCGCCGCGACGCTCATGCTGCGCGACCGTACGGGCATCCCGCTGGGCCCCGACCACGAGGAGCTGCAGGCCGCCAGCCCGATCTACGGCCTCGCCAAGGCCTGAGCCCCACCCGGGTCCGAGCCAGAGCCTGAGCCCGAGCAGCAGCACGCCCACCGAGCAGAACGGACGAACAATGCAGTTCCACCACCACGGTTACGTGTCCGGCGACCCGCGCGTCCGGCCGGCCGAGGGCTACGGTCTCGAGCGACCAGCCGAGCTGCCGGACGAGGTCGACGTGCTCATCATCGGCAGCGGCCCCGCCGGCATGATCGCGGCGGCACAGCTCGCCCAGTTCCCCGGCATCCGCACCCACCTCGTCGAGCGGCGGGCCGGGCGCCTCGAGATGGGCCAGGCCGACGGCATCCAGGCACGCAGCGTGGAGACCTTCCAGGCGTTCGGGTTCGCCGAGCGGATCATCGCCGAGGCCTACCGGATCACGGAGATGGCGTTCTGGAAGCCCGACCCCGAGAACCCGGCGAACATCGTCCGCGGCGCCGTCCCACCGGACGACGCCGACGGGATCAGCGAGTTCCCGCACCTGATCGTCAACCAGGCGCGCGTGCTCGACTACTTCGCCGAGGTCGCCGCCACCGGACCCGCCCGCATCACCCCGGACTACGGGCTGGAGGCCGTGGGGCTCACCGTCGCCGACGGGACGAACGGGACGAACGGGACCACCAGGACCGGCGCCCCCGGCCAGGACCAGGACCCGCACCCGGTGACCGTGACGCTCCGGCACACGACGGGACCGGACGCGGGTGTGGAACGCACCGTGCGGGCCCGCTACGTCGTCGGCTGCGACGGGGCGCACAGCGCCGTCCGGGAGGCGATCGGCCGCAAGGCCGTCGGCGACCGGGCCAACCACGCCTGGGGCGTGATGGACGTGCTCGCCGTGAGCGACTTCCCCGACGTACGCACCAAGTGCGCCATCCAGTCGCACGACGGCGGGTCCATCCTGCTCATCCCCCGCGAGGGCGGATTCCTGGCCCGCTGGTACGTCGACCTCGGCGAGGTGCCGCCCGACGACGCCGGCCGCATCCGCGCGACGCCCCTGGAGCAGGTGATCGAGAAGGCCAACCAGATCATCCACCCCTACACGCTGGACGTGAAGGACGTGCCCTGGCACAGCGTGTACGAGGTCGGCCACCGGGTGACCGACGGGTTCGACGACGTCCCCGACCACCTCACCGGTACCCGTACGCCCCGGGTGTTCCTCACCGGCGACGCCTGCCACACCCACAGCGCGAAGGCCGGCCAGGGCATGAACGTGTCGATGCAGGACGGCTGGAACATCGCCTGGAAGCTGGCGCACGTGCTCACCGGCCGGGCGCCGGAGTCGCTGCTGGCCACCTACTCGGCCGAGCGGCAGGTCGTGGCCCAGAACCTCATCGACTTCGACCGGGAATGGTCGCGGCTCATGGCCACACCGCCGGAGGACCTGCCCGACCCGACCTACCTCGAAGACTTCTACGTCAAGACCGCCGAGTTCCCCTGCGGGTTCATGACGCAGTACCAGCCCTCCATGATCGTGACCGACCCGGCGCACCAGGAGCTCGCCACAGGGTTCCCTGTCGGCAAGCGGTTCAAGTCCGCGCCGGTCGAGCGCGTGGCCGAGGGCAACCCGGCCCACCTGGGGCACCACGCCCGCGCTGACGGCCGCTGGCGCGTCTACGCGTTCGCCGACGCCGCGGCGCCCAGCGAGCCATCGGCCCTGCGGGACTGGGCCGAGTGGCTGGGCACCTCCCCCGACTCACCGCTCCTGCGCCACACCCCCGCGGGGACAGACCCGGACTCCGTGCTCGACGTCAAGGTGATCTACCAGCAGGACCACTTCGGCGTGGAGTTCGCCGACGTGCCCGACGTCTTCAGACCGCGCGTCGGGCCGTTAGCTCTGATCGACTACGAGAAGGTCTACGCGACCGACCCGGCACAGGACATCTTCGAGCAGCGCGGCATCGACCGCGGCGGCGCCGTCGTCGTCGTCCGGCCCGACCAGTACGTGGCCACCGTGCTGCCGCTGAGCGCGACGGACGAGCTCCGGGAGTTCTTCGCCGGGGCGCTGCTGCCACAGAACACGACGAACGACACGACGAACACCGAGGAGAACGCATGACCGACACCCGCGAGACCGACCTGCTCGCCGCCGTCCCCGACGCGCTGCTCATCGGCGGCCGGTGGCGTCCGGCCGCGTCGGGAGCCACGCTCACGGTCGAGGACCCTGCGACCGGCGAGACCATCAAGGCCATCGCCGACGCCGGCGCGGACGACGGCACGGCAGCACTCGACGCCGCGGTCTCCGCGGCGGCGGAGTGGGCGGCCACACCCGCCCGTGCCCGGGGCGAGATCCTGCGCCGCGCGTTCGACCTGCTGCAGGAGCACAAGGAGGACGTCGCCCTGCTCATGACGCTGGAGATGGGCAAGCCGCTCGCGGAGGCGCGCGGCGAGGTCGCCTACGGCGGCGAGTTCCTGCGCTGGTTCTCCGAGGAGGCGGTGCGGGCCACGGGCCGCTACGGGACCAACCCCGAGGGAACCGGGCGCATGATCGTCACGCAGCACCCCGTCGGGCCCTGCTTCCTCATCACCCCGTGGAACTTCCCCCTGGCCATGGCGACCCGCAAGATCGCTCCCGCCCTGGCGGCGGGATGCACGGTGGTCATCAAGCCCGCGGCGCTGACGCCGCTGACCACGCTGTACTTCGCGCGGCTCCTGCAGGACGCCGGCCTGCCCGACGGCGTGGTCAACGTGCTCACGACGTCCAGCTCAGGCGCCGTCTCAGCCCCGATCATCGCCGACCCGCGGCTGCGCAAGCTCTCCTTCACGGGGTCGACGCCCGTGGGCCAGAAGCTGCTGGAGCAGGCAGCGCCCGGTGTGCTGCGCACCTCGATGGAGCTGGGCGGCAACGCCCCCTTCGTCGTCTTCGAGGACGCCGACCTGGACCAGGCGGTCAAGGGCGCCCTCGCGGCGAAGTTCCGGAACATCGGGCAGGCCTGCACGGCCGCCAACCGCTTCATCGTGCACCATTCGGTCGCCGACGAGTTCGCCCGCCGGGTCACCGCGGCGGTAGACAACTTCGTGATCGGCCGGGGCACCGAGCCGGGCGTGACCATCGGTCCGCTCGTCGACGGCAAGGCCGTCGCGAAGGCCGAGTCCCTGGTCCAGGACGCGGTGTCCCGGGGCGCGCGGCTCGCCACCGGGGGTTCTCGCATCGACGGGGCGGGCACCTTCTTCGAGCCGACGGTCCTGACCGGCGTCACGCCGGGCAGCGACATCCTGAGCGAGGAGATCTTCGGCCCGGTGCTCGCCATCTCCACCTTCGACACCGAGGACGAGGCCGTCGCGCTGGCCAACGACACCGAGTACGGGCTCGTCTCGTACGTCTACACCGAGAGCCTGTCGCGCGGCCAGCGCATGATCGAACGACTGGAGACGGGGATGATGGGTCTCAACGTCGGCGTCGTGTCCAACGCAGCAGCGCCGTTCGGCGGCTGGAAGATGTCCGGGCTCGGCCGCGAGGGCGGCGCCGAGGGCATCCACGAATACCTCCAGACCAAGTACACGCTGACGCCGGCCTGATCGGTTCCTCGGCTGTCCCGGCGGCCGACTGAATCGGCCGCCGGGACATAGCCACGTTCCGGTGATCGTCTCTGCGTCGCAGACGGCGCGGACCTGCCGCTTCGGAATACTCATCACCGACGATCCTGCGCGATAGCTCACTGTGGCTCGATGGCGACCTGGTCTACAGAATGCGCCCCCGCGACTTTGAGAAGCCAGCGCAGCGCGCCGAGCGGCACAGGCAACCCCGGAACGGCGACAGCAAGCGTTGCCGAACGCTCGGACTTGACCGAGAGGCTCCACCAATACCACTGACGCTCGTCGGGCCGCATCCAGTAGAGCCAGTCCGGAAGCGTCCAGCCTTTCTCTTCTTCTGCCCCTGCCTGGCCTTCGGGGTCAAGACCTCGCCACCAAGCCAGCCAGTTCGCCGCCTCTACGGGCGTCATCTCCGGTGCGCAGCGATCAACGAACCATGGTGGAAGAACGGCTGGATGCTCTGCCTCTCTATCCAGCTGCTCGGCAGACATGGGCACCACAGCTCGAAGGACCTCGCGAACACGGTCGATCACCGCTTCCGCGTCGTCAGCCGTCACCACAAGGCGAACCAGAAGACTCGGTACCGCATCAAGATCTTGCCCGTCCAGCCGGCGCAGCTCGTCATTCGGGTTCAACACCAACACCCACTCCCTGTCAAGATAGATCGTCGAAAAGTTGACCTTGATGATGGGTCTCAACGTCGGCGTCGTGTCCAACGCGGCAGCGCCGTTCGGCGGCTGGAAGATGTCCGGGCTCGGCCGCGAGGGCGGCGCCGAGGGCATCCACGAGTACCTCCAGACCAAGTACACGCTGACCCCGGCCTGATCCCCCTCGGCAAGGGGGCCGCTGTCCGCAGGACGGCCCAGGTCAGTCTTCGTGGCTATGGTGCTGTCTGAGGGGCCCTAAGAATTTCGGACAGTTGATTCCGATGATTCTTACGCCGCGATATTCGCTGCGTGCCAGGCTTCTTCGGCCTCGTTCGGTGTG
>NZ_JBEZZF010000085.1:0-21244 GCF_040639055.1 Promicromonospora sp. NPDC023987
GACTCGGCGTACCAGGTACGCCGAGTCAGGGCCGCAGTACCCAGTCGGACCGCCCGACCCCTTGTGCTGTCCCATTCGTCGGGATAACGTATTCCCGGGATAACGATATCCCGACTCACGACGAGGTGACGACAGCGCGGCCCGGGGCCGCGCTCGGCCCGCAGAGCTGCGGCCGTGGAAGGAACACGATGAGGCAACGCACATCCAGGCTGCGCTCAAGAGCCGCCGCACTGCTCACCACGGCGGTCGTCGTGGTCGTCGGCATGATCCCGGCGCCGTCGGCGGTGGCCGACGGCGGCGGCCGCACCGAGCTGCCGACCCAACCGGCGGTCGAGATTCACGAGACCCTGAGCGACGCCGGGTTCGCCCACCCCGGTGTCGGTCTGACCGCCGACCACCTCACGAACATGCAGACCCAGGTCCTCGCCGGCGTCGAGCCGTGGGCGAGCTACTACGACGCCATGACCCGGACCAGGTACGCCGCCCGGGACTTCCGGGCGTCGATCCAGGGTCCGACGGACGACCAGCCGACCACCGCCGCGTACGACAACGCGAGCATGCGGAGCCGGCAGCACGGCGACAGCCTCGGCGCGCTGACCCAGGCCCTCATGTACCTGGTGACCGGCGACGAGGTCCACCGGGCGAACGCCCTGCACGTCATCCGCACCTGGTCCAGCCTCGACCCCGACGGGTACGAGTACTTCCCCGACGCGCACATCCACACCGGCGTCCCGCTCTACCAGACGCTGGTCGCCACCGAGATCCTCCGGTCCACGGAGCCCGCCCAGGACGAGCTCGACGGGTACGACCTGCGCTGGACCGAGCGCGATCAGCAGCGGATCGAGGACAACCTCGTCCACCCGGTGCTCGACACGTTCCTCTACTCACAGAACCGGCTCTGGAACCAGCACCTGTACGGAGTGATCGGCATGGTCGCGGCCGCGATCTTCCTCGACGACGCCGAGCTGTACGCCGAGCGCGTCGAGTGGTTCACGGTCAACGCCGGCTACGAGAGCGAGCACACGATCAACGGCGGGGACGTCAACGGGTCGCTCGCCTCGCTCTTCCGCACCATCGACGCGGACGACCCGCTCAACCCCTACGGCAAGGACTTCGTCCAGCACCTGGAGATGGGCCGCGACCAGGCGCACGCCGAGGGCGACGTCGACATCCTGACGGCGCTCGCCCGCATCGTGCACAACCAGGGCACCCGGATCGACCCCGCCCACGGGACCGTCTCGACCGCGCCCGACGCCGTCAGCCCGTACGCGTTCCTGGGCAACCGCATCCTCGAAGGAGGCGACGTCTACACCGCCTTCATGATGGGCGAGGAGCCGCCGTACGTCGACGTCTCCGGGGGAGCCGGGAAGCTCGCCGAGGCCTACCGCGGACGCCTGCGCGAGCCGCTGAACGAGCTGTACTACCAGTACGAGTACGTCGCGGGTGTGGACGTCGAGCAGGAAGCGCCGCACGTCGCGGAGTTGCACCGGCAGGGCGACGGGCCCCTGTACCGCTACGGGTCGGGGATCTCGAACTTCTGGAACGAGAGCGGCTCGGACTTCACGGGTGCCGAGTACTGGGTGGCGTTCCCGCCCGCGCTCGCCCAGGAGGACGTGACGGTGCCCGCGGTCGGCGACAGTCCGCAGCTGCCCCTCGAGCAGTTCGGTCACACCCTCGGCAAGGGGGCCAAGCAGCTGACCGACGATGCCGGGCAGAGCTTCGTCAGACTCGACGCCAAGAAGGACGACGCGCGGGTGGCCGTGCGTCGCGTCGTCTACCCCGACCGCAGCCGCACGGCGCTGGTCGGGCTGCAGGTCCGCACCCGGGGCACTGCGACCGTCGAGGTGTCCAGGACCTCGTACGGCGCCCCCTTCACGACCGTCCAGCTCCCCGACACGGACGGGCGCTGGCGCTACGTCTGGTTCGACGTCGCCGCGGCGAAGGTGCCCGCAGCCGGAGCCAACCTGGTGGTGCTCCGCGCGACCGGCGGCAAGACCCACGTGGACGTCGCGGGCCTGCTCGCCGACGCGAACGCGGCCATCGACCCACCGGTGTTCGACGACGGCACGTCGCTGGACGTCGTGGCCGTGGCCGGCGAGCCCTACACCCGGGACCTCGGGGTGACCGACCCCGACGGCGACTTCTCCCTGGCGCTCCAGGACGCGCCGCGCGGCGCATCGATCTCGCCCGACGGCGGGTTCGAGTGGACGCCGGACGACAGGCGCGGCGTCGTGCACCTCGTCGTCGTCGCCTCGGACGACAAGGCCGACACCGCGTTGCCCGTGACCCTCACCGTCGCGCCGGACCGGGCGGCCGCGGTGGCGGCGCTCCTGGACGGGCTGCGGGAGCCGGCGGCCTACACCACCGCCACCTGGACGCCCGTCGCCGAGGCGCGCGCGCGCGCTGCCGCCCTTGGCGGCGCGGAGGGAACCGACCCGGCGGAGTTCGGCGTGCTCCTTGAGGACCTGCGGCTGGCGGTCGCGGGCCTGGCGCCGCTCTCCCCGCGCCTGCCGGACGGCACGCTCGACTACTCCCGCATCGTGTCCTCGGACCAGATCACAGCGACGACCCTCGCGGCGCTGACCGACGGGGACAACCAGACCACCTGGGGGGACCTGCGGGTGCCGAGCGTCGTGCTCGACCTCGGGCCGGGCTATCGCGTCCGGGCGGAGGGCTTCGGCTTTCTCGCGCGGGACACGTTCGCCAACCGGGCCGAGGGCACGAACGTCTACGGGTCGTCCGACGGCCGGACGTGGACGCTGCTGACCGAGCACCCGAACGCCGGCGACGACACCGAGATCGAGCGGGTGTCCGTGCGCGAGGCGGAGCGGGACAGCGTGTTCCGGTACCTCAAGCTCCAGGTCGACGAACCGGGCGCGCCGTCGGACCCGGCGTACCCGGGCATCTGGAGCCTGGCGGACTTCCGGATCGACGGGACACGGATCGAGGCAGGCCTCGACGTGCTGCTCGCCGAGGCGCAGGCCGCTGACCTGGCGGGGTACTCGCGTGCGTCGGCGGTGCGGTTCTCCCGGGAGATCGAGGCGGTCGGTGCCGCCGTGGAGCCGGGAGCGGACGAGAAGGCGCTCGCGCAGCGCGTCCTCGAGGCCTGGGACCTGCTCGAACCGCCGACCCCCGAGCTCGCCCCCGTGTCGCAGGCGTGGGTCACCGCGAGCACGCCGTCGTGGGACGGCAGCAGGGACGCGGCGGCCAACGGCTGGGCGATGTTCGACGGTGATCCCGCCACCTTCACCGACACGAAGGAGGCCGGCGGCTGGGTCCAAGCGGTGCCCGACGACGGCAGCACCTTCCACGTCGAGTCCGCGCGATACCTGCCCCGGTCCGGCCATGCGAACCGCGCGGAGGGCGTCCAGCTCCAGGGTTCCGACGACGGCGGCCGGACCTGGCGGACCTTCGCCACGATCAGCGGCGCGACGGCGGCCTGGGGTCAGATCGACCTGCCCGAGCCCGTCGAGGCGGAGGCGGTCAGGGTGCTGGCCGGCTCCGGCAACACGAACCTGGCCGAGGTGGAGCTCGTCACCAGCACCGTCGACCGCACGGGACTCGACCTGTACCTGGCGGAGACCGCGGACCTCGCCGGCGAGGACTGGACGACGGCGTCGTGGCAGCGTCTCGCCGCCGCCCGCGAGTCGGGCCTCGAGCTCCGCTCCGCCGGCGCCACGCCCGACCAGGAGGAGGTGGATGCCGCAGCCGACGAGCTCGCCGCGGCCGTTGCCGCACTCGAACCGGCCTGAACGAGGCCGTCCGTAGTCAACGACGACAGAACGGAAGCAACGATGACCACACATGCAGAGCACCCGGACGGCGGGCGGGAGGGCGCGTCACGCCGGGCCTTTCTGGCGGGTTCGTCCCTCGCGCTCCTGGCCGGGACGGTCGGGGCCACGACGGCGGCACGGTCCGCGTTCGCCGCGCCGGCGAGCCCGCACGGCGCCCCGGCCGGTCGTGCGGCCGGCCGCACGGCGAGGGCCGCCGCGTACGCGCACCCCGGCATGCAGCACACGGCCGCGCAGCTCTCAGCGGCTGCCGACCACGTCGCGGCGGGCGCCCAGCCGTGGACGGCCGGGTGGGACCGCCTGGTCGCGAACGGCCGGTCGGCGGCGACGTGGCAGCCCCGCCCGCTCGCCGACGTGATCCGGGGCGGGACCGGCGAGAACTACGCCCAGATGTACCCCGACATCCACGCGGCCTACCAGAACGCGCTGCGGTGGCACGTCTCGGGCTCCGATGCGCACGGCGCGGCGGCCTCGCGGATCCTCAACGCCTGGTCCGGCACCATGCGGTCGCTGGGCGGCAACGCGGACCGGTACCTGGCCGCGGGGCTCTACGGGTACCAGTTCGCCAACGCGGCCGAGCTCGTGCGGGACCGGTCGGACTTCGACCGCGGGCGGTTCGCCGACATGCTGCTCGGCATCTTCCACCCGATGAACGAACAGTTCCTGACGCACCACAACGACGCGGTGATCACCAACTACTGGGCCAACTGGGACCTGTGCACCATGAACTCGGTGCTGGCGATCGGGATCTTCACCGACCGCTCGGACCTGGTCCAGCGCGCGGTGGACTACTTCGAGGACGGCGCAGGGAACGGCTCGATCAGGCACGTGGTGCCCTTCCTGCACGACGTCGACGGCGGCCTCGGACAGTGGCAGGAGGCGGGCCGCGACCAGGGGCACACCATGATGGGCATCGGCCAGCTGGGTGCCTTCTGCGAGATGGCCTGGAACCAGGGCATCGACTGCTACGGGTACGACGACAACCGGTTCCTCAAGGGGGCGCAGTACGTCGCCAGGTACAACCTCGGGAACGACGTCCCGTTCACCGACTACACGTGGCAGTCCGGTCCGAACACGACCCCGCCGCACGTCGGCTGGTCGACCCATACTGAGGTCAGCTCCGACAGCCGGGGCCAGCTGCGGCCGGTATGGGCGTCGGTCCTGGCGCACTACAGCGGGCGCAAGGGGCTCGAGGCGGGGTGGGTCGCCCAGATGGCGCAGCGCGTGCGTCCCGAGGGCGGGGGCGGCGACTACGGCTCGACGTCGGGCGGGTACGACCAGCTCGGGTTCGGCACGCTCATGTACTGACCCGCGACCCGGGAGGGCCCGCCGTCACCGGGGCTCCGACGCCAGCGCGACCAGCCGCTCCGCCTTGAGCTCGGTCTCGTGCCACTCGGCGGTCGGGTCGGAGCCCCAGGTGATGCCGGCGCCGGTGCCGAACCGGAGCACGCCGCCTGTCCCGTCGTCGGCCCACCAGAACGTGCGGATGCCGACGGCGAGGGAGGCCTCGCCGTCGGCCACCCAGCCCACCGCGCCGCAGTACGGGCCGCGGGGGACGGGCTCCAGCTCGCCGATGATCCGCAGCGCGCTCGACTTCGGTGCGCCCGAGACCGAGCCCGGTGGGAACGTGCCGGCCAGCAGCCGGCGCCACGGCTCGCCGGAGCGGACGACGTCGTCGGACAGGGTGCCGCGTACGCGCGAGACGAGGTGCACCAGGCCGGGGTGCTGCTCGACCGCCAGCAGCGAGGTGACCTCCACGGTGCCGGGGCGGCAGACCGTCTGCAGGTCGTTGCGCACGAGGTCGGTGATCATCACGTTCTCGGCGCGGTCCTTCTCGGTGAGCCCGTCGGGGGTGCGGGCGGTCCCCTTGATCGGACCCGACTCCACGACGGTGCGGGTCCCCGGCTCGTCCCGCACGGACAGGTACAGCTCGGGGGAGGCGCTCACGACCCACACGGGGTCGAGGCCGGTGGTGGCGGGCACGTGGACGGCCGCGGCATGCGGTGCGGGGTTCCCGGCCGCGAGCCGGGCGGCGAGCGCGCGGGCGTCGGGCTCGGCGCCGGGCGCGCCCGCGAGCGGCGCGGACAGCACCCGGCACACGTTGGCCTGGTAGACGTCGCCCTCGCGCACGTGCTCGCGGACCCGTCCGACGGCGGACTCGTACGCGGCCCGGTCCATGGAGGAGGTCCAGGCGTCGGCCGGCGGACCGTGCCAGGTGGTGGCGGACGGCGCCGCGGCGTCGTGCACCTGGGCGAAGCGCCACGCGCGGGCCCGGCCCCCGGGGCGCGTCCCGGAGCCTGCCTCGAAGTCCGCGACGACGAACCATGTTCCCGTCGCGAGCCGCTCAGGCTCGGCCAGGACGTCGATGCACTCGACGGCGTCGGTCGCGAAGCGCCCGGCGAACTGTGCCCAGCCGGTGTCCCCTGTCACGTCGGACGGAGATGTGACGGAGGATGAGCGGGACGGAACCGCTGGAATCGTGCGGTTTGCGGGCGGATGGGCCGGACTGGGAGACACGGGACAACCGTACGGCGGCGCGTGCGATTGGACGGTTCGCCCTCCCGTCGATTAATGTTCAGATCACGCCGGAACACCGGGGGAAACCCCAGGATGCCCGGCTTCGCGGATGTAGCTCAGTGGTAGAGCATCACCTTGCCAAGGTGAGGGTCGCGGGTTCAAGTCCCGTCATCCGCTCGGAACGCCGCTCTCGTAGATATTCGGCTGATGAGAGCACCCAGGGTTGTAGGTTCGACCGGGCGGTGGGTTGGCCGAGTGGCGAGGCAGCGGCCTGCAAAGCCGTATACACGGGTTCGAATCCCGTACCCACCTCGCAATGCAGCACGGGCGATTGGCGCAGCGGTAGCGCGCTTCCCTGACACGGAAGAGGTCACTGGTTCGATCCCAGTATCGCCCACCACGCACGACAGGCCCTCTGGTCGGCGGAAACGCTGACCGGAGGGCCTTTCGCGTGTCTGGTGCTGGGTCGCCACTCCGAGCGCGTGCGGCTTCGCGGCCCTTATGGCTCGACGCAGCCGGGCGGCAGTATCTCTAGTCGCCCGCCCCGTCGCGCTCGCTCCATCGGGCGAAGCTCTGGGCCTGCCCCTCGTGGATGCCGCTCACCCATTCCCAGCCGGGCTTGGCCGAGCCGATCCGCGGGTCGTCGGGAGTTCGACCGTCACGCAGCGCGTGGAGGTACGCGCGATCCAGGTCGATCCGTGCGCGTATCTGGTCAGCTCCGCCGACGGCGGACCCGTGGCCCGGGACGAGCGCATCCACGTCGTACGTGGTGTCCTCCAGCAGCCGTAGCCCGACGAGGTACTCCTCGACCGGGTCGTTGGCGTCGCTGAAGCTGTCGAGCATCGGGGGGAAGACATCGGACAGCATGTCGCCGGCGACGAGGACCCCGCTTCCCTCGACCAGCAGCGCCGCATGTCCAGGGGAGTGTGCGGGGTGCTCGATGATCCGGACGTCCGGGCCGTCCCACGGAATCCGTGCGGTCCCGGTGGGCAGGCTGGTGATGAGGCCGAACAGGTCCAGCGGCACGTCGCCAGCGATCTCGGGCGGCAGGCCCTCGGCGGCGCGGGCCTGCCAGCCCGCCTTCGACCGCAGCTCTTGCATGTCGGCCGCGCAGCGAGCCGTGCCGTAGCGAGGCACCTCGCCGAGCTCGGCGTGCCAGAGCACGTGGTCCCAGTCGGGGTGCGTCGAGAACCCCGCCACGACGGGCAGGCCCAGCTCGTGGAGGTCGTTCGCGAGGCAGGCCATCTCGGAGCCGGTGATCCCGGCGTCGACGAGCAGCACACCAGCCCGGCCCTGCACGACGACCGAGTTGTTCCGGAGTAGCTCGCTCTGGTGGACCAGCACGCCCTCCACGACCTGCGTCAGCATGGGGTCTCCCTCCGCTCGTGGCTTGCAATCGCTTGTCGAGCCCGTGCGGTGACTCAGCCACCGGCTCTCGGCGGGCCGTCGAGCACCGTGGGGACGTACTCCAAGAGCTGGAGCCGACCGTCGAACGTCCGGCTCTCGACCAGGTCGAGGGTGACGTCGGGGTACCCGTCAAAGATGCGCTCCCTCCCGGTGGCGCCCGTGATGACGGGAAAAACGACCACCCGGAAGCGGTCCACCAGTCCTGCGCGCAGCAGCGACCGGCACAGAGTGAGGCTGCCGATGGTGCGCAGGGAGCGCGGGGAGCTCTGCTTGAGGTCGCGCACGGCCTCGACGGCGTCCCCGTCGACGAGCTCGGTGTTGGTCCACGCGAGCGGCGCCTCCAGCGTCGAGGAGAACACCACCTTGGGAAGCGCGTTCATCTCAGCGAAGCCAGGATCGTCAGAGCTCTGGGCGGCGAACCCGGACATCAGGCGGTACGTCGTCGCGCCCATGAGGGCGGTGTGCTCGTACTCGGGTCCGGAGCTGACCCAACCCAGATACTCGGGTCCCTCCATGCCCCAGAACCCGGGCCAGCCGTCCGCGGCCGCGTAGCCGTCGAACGAGATGATGAAATCGACCATGAGGTCCGGCACCGGTCACTCCTTCGCTGTCGCAGGTGCGTCGTCTCAAGGGTGACCGGTCGCGCGACGAGAACTCATCGGTACCTTGACGATGCGGGCCCGCTGAACTACTGCGTCGTGTAGTGCTCGATGCTCATCACCAGGACGACGCGGTCGGGGCTGTCGGCGGGCGGCTGGAGGTTCGGTGCGCCGTACCGCTCGCCGAGCTCGACGTAGAAGGCGCCGGTCGGGTCCGGGATGGTCTCGATCAGCCTGCCGCGCACCTCGACGTAGTTGAGCACGTTGTCGCTGTTGATGATCGCGAGGCTCATCGACGAGTTGTGCTGCAGGTTGCGGTACTTCGCGCGCTTCGTGGTGTGCGTGAAGCGCAGCGTCTCGCCGTCGAAGGCGAACCACATCGGATTGACCTGGACGGTGTCGTCCGGCCGGATCGTGCCGAGGAACGCGTAGTTCGGTGCCTCGAGGAGCGGGATCAGGTGGGCTGGGATGACGTCGGTCGCACTCATACCGCTGAACATAACCCGGTACGACCCCGGGGACGCGTCGCAGGTGGCGCCGCCATTTTCGATTGGACCGGCACACCGTTTGTGAACTACTCTTCCGGAGTTCCACCATGGGGGCCCGGAAGGGTTCGAGCTGGTGGCAACGCGGATGTAGCTCAGTGGTAGAGCATCACCTTGCCAAGGTGAGGGTCGCGGGTTCAAGTCCCGTCATCCGCTCGAACCCGCATTTTGTGGGGAGCACGGTGGGTTGGCCGAGAGGCGAGGCAGCGGCCTGCAAAGCCGTACACACGGGTTCGAATCCCGTACCCACCTCGGGCGATTGGCGCAGCGGTAGCGCGCTTCCCTGACACGGAAGAGGTCACTGGTTCGATCCCAGTATCGCCCACCAGCACGGCAAGGCCCTCTGGCCAGCGGAGACGCGGGTCAGGGGGCTTTTGCGTGCCTGGTGCTCAGCCAAGGAGCGGGTTGGCCGCCCCGGAACCACGCCACCGTCTCGTCTCAACGTGGCTGCTGGCCGGTCGTCAGCCGGTCAGGGCGATACCTCGGATGCCACGACCTGCTTGATGCCGAGCCGACCCAGGAGGCGGGAGGTCTCGTCGCCTGTCAGGCCGGCGTCGAGCAGGTCGAGCCAGGCGGGCAGCTCGCCCGATTCGAGCGCGCGGTGCTCGGTGGGGAGCCCCGGGCGACGCACGGTGACTGTCGTGGCGGTGACGGTGATGTGGCGGCCAGGCAGGTGTCTGGCGGCGACGAGGCCTCGTGTGAAGTGCGAGCCCGGGAAGGTGCTCGTGTAGTGGTGGCCGATGACGATGTCCTCGGGGACGACCTTGAGCTCATCGGTGGTGTGCACGAGCTCCCAGGCGTCGCCTCTGTCGCGATAGAGCCGCCAGGCGGTCGGCTCGTCGGTCTGCGTGATCCGGAACCGCCAGCCATCCTGGACCTCCTCGTGCCCGTCGACGAGTGCGATCGGGCGCAGGAGGCTCATGCCGAACCCGGGGTCGCACAACAGGCGCAGGCCGTCCAGGACGACCTCCACGACGAGGTGGGTGCGCCCGAGAGTCGTGCTCGATGCCGCGTCGTGCACGCGGGCGAGCCGCCGTAGCACCTGGTAGCCGAGGCGCTCAAGAGCGGCGGCGAGCAGCGTCGAGTGCTCGAAGCAGTAGCCGCCGCGTCGTTGCACGACGAACTTTTCCTGCACGGTTTCGAGCGCTACGCCCGAATGCTGCTGGAGCAGTACATCGACGTTGTCGAAGGTGAAGGTGCGTACGTGCTGCTCGTGCAGCTCGTCGAGCGCGGTCCGGCTCGGGGCCTGTGCCGACAGGCCGAGTCGAGCGAGGTAGGCGTGCAGATCGAGCTGGTCGAGCCGCCACACGTCGGTCGTCATTGCTCAGCCCCCGCACCGACGGGGACCGGCTGCTCGCGTGCAGCGCGCAAGGCTCGCCCCCACCACAGCACCTGGTCGAGCATCGAACGCATTGCGCTGTCCGGTCCTGACGAGTTGAGGAGGCGGCCGGCGTCGTCGAACAGGTCCCATGCCCGTACGAGCGTGACGGCCTGGCGGACGGTGACTACCTCGAGCTCGGCGAAGACCTGGCGTAGCTGCTCGGCAGACCGGGCCCCGCCCGCGCCCCCACCGTAGGAGACGAGGCCCAGCGGTTTGGCGCGCCACTCGCCCTCGACCGTGTCGATCGCGGTCTTCAGGAAGCCTGGGTACCCGTGGTTGTACTCGGGCGTCACGACGACGAACGCGTCGGCCGCGTCGATGCGCGAGCGCAGGAGGCCGGTGTCGCCCGAGCCGTCGAGGCCCGTGGGCAGGTCGAGCTCCTTGAGGTCGAGCACGTCCAGCGAGATGCCGTCGTGGGCGAGGATGCGCTGACCGGCCCAGGCCGCGACGGTCGGTCCGAACCGGTCCAGACGCACGCTGCCGATGATGAGTGTGACCCGGAGGTCCGTTGTCGAGCTGAGCAAGGTTCTCCTCACTTCGGGGTGGGTGCTGTGCTGGTGCGGACTACGAGCTCGGTGGGAAGCGTGACGCGGGTCTGGGTGAACGACGGGTCGAGGAGCATCCGCCCGAGCGTCCGGCCCTTCTCGCGGATCGGCTGGTGGACCGTCGTCAGCCCGGCCAAGGCGGCCTGTGGGACGTCGTCGAAGCCAGCCACCGAGATGTCGGCCCCTGGCCGTAGGCCGCGCTCGCGGAGCTGATCGAGGATCCCGAGCGCCAGCGTGTCCGAGGTGGCGGCGATCGCCGTGGGGCGCGTGGTCGTCGCGAGGACGGTGTCGGCAGCCCTCCGTCCCGACTCCTGGGTGTTGCTCCCGGCGGAGATGACCGTCAGGTCGGCCGTTCCCAGTCCCTCTCGCAGTCCATCGACCCGCAGGCGGGCGTACGGAAAGAGGTGGGTGTCGTCGGGGGCGACCGCCGGCTCGCCGTCGTCCATGCTGTCGGTGACGACGGCGACCCGCTGGTGGCCGAGCGAGCGCAGGTGTTCGCCCAGCTCGACGGCCGAGCCGCGGTCGTCGACCAGAACGCATCGCTCACCGGTCCCTTCCGCCGTGCCGACGACTGGCACGCCGCGCTCGGCCAGCACCCGCAGGACGGGATGACCTGGGTGTACGCCGTCCGCGATCGCACTGTCCAGCGCCGCCCGGCGAGTTCCCTGAACCAGGCTCAGCTCCTCGTCGCGGGAGTAGGACCGCGACACCTCGTGCGGACCTACGGGCAGGAGCAGCAGGTTGGACCCTGTCCCCGCCGCGACCTCGGCAAGGCCACCCAGCAGGGCCGTGCAGTACGGGTCGTCGAAGGCATACGTGAGGTCCTGTGCGAACAGCATGCCGATCGAGCCCGTACGGCGACTGCGCAAGGAGCTCGCACTCGGGTTGGGGCCGGCGTAACCCATCTGGGCAGCGAGGTCCAGGATGCGCTCGCGGGCGCCCGCGGAAAGCTGCTCGGGTCGGTTGTAGGCGTTCGAGACGCTGGCGGGGGAGACGCCGGCGGCAGCGGCCACGGCCTTGAGGGTGGGTCTGGTGTTCATGCCACTCACCTCACTACTTGAACGATTTAGTTGATCGTTTCAGAGGCCATGACCGCTGTCAACCACCTTGTCCCGGCAGATCGAAGTGATCAATAGCGAACAAGGTATTGGTGCATATGGCCGGTGGGGATAACGTATCGCTCAGTAATCGCGCCTAAACAGACAGAAACGAACATCGACGTCGATGGTCACCGAGTGCAACTCAAAGGAGACCTGCACCGCGCCCGCCGCGAGTCCTCGAACGGCTCGCAGGGCTGCCCTCGCGTGCCCTGCGGCGTCGATGAACACTTCAACGAGGAAGGAAACATCATGAGACGCAGACGCGTGTCAGCAGCGACCATCGCGGGGATGCTTGTGTGTGGCGTCGTCGGATCGTCGCTCGTCGTGGGAGGAGCGACGGCGTCGGCAGCGGGATCGTCCAGCGCCGCCGCGGTCGCCGCCACCGAGACCACGGAGATCACCGTCGACGGTGACGACGTCGCCGCGGACAACGTCAACGGCCTGACGTTCAAGGGCTTCGGCGTGCTCAGCGCCAACAGCACCAGCGCCCTCCTGATGGACTACAAGTCCGAGCAGCCCGAGAAGTACGCGGAGCTGCTGCAGGTGCTGTTCGGCGGCGAGCACCCGATCATGCACCACGTCAAGATCGAGATGGGCGACGACCGCAACAACTCGACCGGCTCCGACGTCGCGACGATGCGCACGCCGGACGAGCCCGCCAACGTGCGCAGGCACCCCGGCTTCCAGCTCGCCGCGGACGCCAAGAAGGTCAACCCCGAGCTCAAGGTCTCGATCCTGCGCTGGAACGCCGTGCCCTGGGCGGACACGAACGAGAAGATCTACGACTGGTACAAGAACACGATCCTCGCCGCGTACCGCGACTACGGGTACATGGTCGACTACGTCAACCCAGGCGTGAACGAGCACAGCGCCGACCTGGAATGGACCACGGAGTATGCCGAGCGCGTCCGCACGGACGACACGGGATACGTGAGCGACGACCCCCGGCTCGCGGGCTTCCGCAAGGGGGAGGCAAGGCTCTTCCACCAGATCGAGGTGGTCATCTCGGACGAGGTGGGCACCGGCACCTTCGGTGACGAGATGGTCGCCGACGCCTCGCTGCGCGACGTCGTCGGCGCCTCCGGGTTCCACTACAACACGAACGACGACGCCGCAGGCAGCTTCAAGCGCCTGGCGGACGAGCTCGACGAGCAGATCTGGAACAGCGAGGCGCAGGCCACGTTCAGCAACTCGTCGTTCCGGCCGAACAACAACACCGCCGACCCGAGCGTCGAGGGCACCGGCCTCGGCGGGACCGGCAGCTCCCTGGAGATGGCGAACACCATCGTCAAGGGCTTCGCGAACTCCCGGCGCACACACTTCATCTACCAGCCGGCGATCGGCTCGTTCTACGAGGGCGGGCAGTACTCGTACAAGGAGCTCGTGGGCGCTCGCGACCCGTGGTCGGGATGGATCCACTACGACGCCGGGCTCGTGGCGCTGCAGCACTTCTCGAACTTCGCGGTGACCGGCTGGGAGGACTCCCGCAACCGGTCCGGGATCTGGCGTGCGGTGCCTGCGGCGTCGGGCACCACGGCTACCGGGACCAACCCGGTGAACGGGCGCAACGGCGGCCCGAACTACCTGACCCTCGCGGCCCCCGACCGCTCGGACTTCTCGACGGTCCTCGTCAACGACTCCGAGACGCCGCGGACCTACCGGATCACCCCGGAGGACCTGGACCTCGGCCGCAAGCCCTCGCTGGCGGTGTGGGAGACCCGTGCCGCGGAGGACGGCGAAGCCTTCGACGCGCGGTACAAGCAGCACGTCGGTGATCTCTCCGCGGACGCCGAGGGCGCCTACTCCGTCACCGTGCAGCCGTACTCCATCACCACCGTGACCTCGCTCGACGTCAGCCGGGACAAGGCATGGACGACGCCGCTGCCCGTCGAGGGCGAGCGCACGGTGCTCGATGCCGGCGCCTCCGGCGACGCCGCGAAGGACGTGCTCTGGTCCGACGACTTCGACTACACGGACAAGAAGGTGCGCACGATCCGCAAGGGTGGCGGGCTCCTCGGCAGGACCGAGGACTTCGTCGACTCCCGCGGTGGGGATACCGGCGCGATCCCGCTGTACACCTGGGACCGCAACGGCTCGTTCGAGGCGTATCTGGCCGACGACGGCGAGCGGGTCCTGCGCCAGCAGGTCGACCGCGAGGGCACCGGCGTCGGCGGCGCGTGGAACAACGGTGAGCCGATCACCGCCGTCGGCGACCGGCGCTGGAGCAACTACCGCGCGACCGTCGACGTCCGCTTCGAGCGCGGCCCGGGTGCGGACAACTACGCCGCCCTCGGAGCCCGCTCCAGCGGCGGTGACACCTCCCACGACCTCCGGGGTACGCCCTACGCGCTCAAGCTGGTCTCCGACGGGCGCTGGCAGCTCAACCGGCTCGGGACTGTTGTCGAGAGCGGATCCGTCGCGACCGACGGCTGGGACGCCGGTGCATGGCACGAGCTGTCCGTGCAGGTGGCGGGCGACCGGGTCACGGGATGGGTCGATGGCGAGCAGGTGTTCGCCTGGACCGACGACGCCCCGATCCTGTCCGGCTGGGTCGACCTCGCGAGCGGTTTCCACTGGACCCAGTTCGACAACTTGCGCGTCGAGCGCGTGGCCTCCGATGTGCCGTACTACGGCGAGTACCTCGACGGCCACGAGATGACCGACCTCGCCGACCCGGCGGCGACCAAGCTCGCCTACGACGGCGAGTGGGCGCACGCCAACGGCAAGAGCATGTTCGAGTACGGCCGGACGTCGTCGATCAGCCAGGGCGCCGACGCCTCGGTGAGCTACACGTTCACCGGCTCCGGGCTGGACGTGCTGGGGCCGAACGACGGGTCAGCACGCCTGGACGTGACGGTGGACGGCGAGCCGATCGCGATCAACGCCCGAACCCGTGCGTCCGACCACTACCAGCAGACCTTCGAGCTGCGTGGTCTCGAGTGGGGCGAGCACACGGTGACCCTCACCGTCGCGTCCGGCACGCTGAACGTCGACGCCGTCGGCGTCGTCTCGGCCCCGGCGTCACAGCCGGCCGACGGCGGGTCGCTCCGCAGCGCTCTGGAAGCAGCAGAGGAGATCGAGCGCACCGACGACTTCACCGACCTGGACTGGGCGGTCCTGCAGAACGGGATCTCGGCCGCTCGAGCTGCTCTCGCCGACCCGACGGCCTACCGGCTCGACGGCCAGGGTGCGGACCACCTGGTGTCCCGGCTCGAGACGGCGTCCGCGCCGGTCGTGAACCGGATCGTCAGTCTCGAGGAACCCCGGATCGCTACCTACGTCGGCGAGGCGCCGCCCCTGCCGGACACGCTGACCGCCGAGCTCACCGACAGCAGCACCCGCGAGGTGCCCGTCGACTGGGGCGTCGACGAGGCCGCGTTCGACGAGGCGTGGGCGACCGCGGAGGTCCGGGGCTCGTACGGCCCGGTGACCGCGACAGCGCACGTCGAGGTGGTGCCGCGGGGGACCGTCGCCTTCGGTGACGTCAACGCGACGAGCGGCAGCACGCTGGGCTACGACTCGCCCGCCTACGGTGCGATCGCCGGCCTGGTCGATGGCGGGGTCGGCGGCGGGCTCGTGAACGAGGCGCCCGACCAGGTGCGCACGGACGGCTCGGCCTGGGGGCACTGGGCGCAGGACGCCTCGGGCGACCGGGCCATCAGCTACAAGGGAGTCACCGCAGGCGAGTACGACAAGACGACGACCACGGGCATGTACACCGAGAACCAGGTGGGTGCCGAGGTGTCGTACACCTTCACGCTCCCGGCGGGCTCGTACACGCTCGTGGCCGGCTCCCACTCGTGGTGGCCGGGCAACAGCAGGAGCGCGGACGTCCTGCTCGACCACGACGGCGAGAGCCACGCGGTCGGCTCGGTCACGCTGGACTCGGGCAACCCGAGCGAGGTGCTGAGCCACGACGTCGAGCTCGCGGAGCCGGGTCCGGTGACGATCCGGCTCCGGGCGACGAACACCCAGTCGCCCATGCTGTCGTGGGCGGCGGCGGTAGCCCGGTAACCCCCTCCGTTGAGTGCTGGGTATCTGTGCCGCGAAACCGATTCAGGAGCACAGATGTCCAGCACTCAACGGAGAAGAGCGGGGTCAGCCGACCAGGCGGGCGCGTAGGGCTCGGACGTGGCCCGGGGTCAGACCGCCGTGCGTGAGGTACGCCTCGATCGAACCGTGCCGCGTGCGCAGGTGCTCCAGCGCCTCGATGATGACGTGCCGGGTCGGCGGGATCTCGCGTCCGGCGGGTATCTCACGGTCCTCGGGGAGCTCGGCGTACCGGGGCGCCAGCCGTTCGTTGGTGAGCTCGTAGTCGTCGGCGAGCGCGTCGACGTCGGCCCCGACGATGCTGAGCGCGAGCGCCACCACCAGGCCCGTGCGGTCCTTGCCCGCGACGCAGTGCACGAGCACCGGACCCTCCGGCGCGTCCGCGAGCGCCGCGACGGCGCGCGCGAACAGGTCGGGGCGCCGGTCGAGCAGCCCCGTGTACAGGTGGACCCACGGCCCCTCCTCGGGGTCGTCGGGATCCTGGACGGGGAGGCTCAGGTAGCCGGGGTGGTCCGCCAGCAGGCTCGGCCACTCCTCGTTCTCCCACGGGCGGCGCAGGTCGATGATCCGCGCCAGGCGGAAGGCCGTGGCGGCGGCGACGCCGTCGTCGGTCAGGAAGCTGGGGGAGTCGGAGCGGACCAGGGCGCGCTCGCGTATCGTGCCGCCCCCGGTGAGCGGGAGCCCACCCAGGTCACGCACGTTGAGACAGCCGGGCCAGTCGAGGTGGAGCGGTGTGTAATCCGTCACGCCGGGAGGTTAGCGTTCCGGCGCGTCGCCGTGCAGGGGTGTCTTGCCCTTGCGCATCTCGACGGCGATCTGCTCGGCGTCCAGCAGGTCGAGGGCGTTCCCGAGCTGGGCGGAGTCGTAGGTGCCGGTCGAGCGCGCGGCGAGCAGCTCCTCGCGCTGGGCGGCGATGGTCGCCAGTCGCAGCTCCCGGTACTGGATGAAGCGCTCCTTGGTGAGCACCGCGTCCTCGTCCTGCGACTCGTGCTCCCGGAACATGTCCTTGCGCACCCGGATCACCACGCGCTCGTCGTACGGCGTGCCGTCGGGGCGGACGGGTTCGGCGAGGAAGGCGCGGGCGGCCTGCTCGGTCTCGCGGCGCAGGGCCGGGAGGTCGTCAGCGGTGTCCTGCCCCACCAGGCCGAGCCGCCGGGTCACCCAGGGCAGGGTGCTGCCCTGCACCAGGAGGGTGCCGACCGCGACGCCGAACGCGACCAGGATCAGGAACGACCGGTTCGGGGTCTCCGCGGGCAGGGTCTGCGCGGCGGCGAGCGTGACCACGCCGCGCATGCCCGCCCAGACCAGGAGGGTGCCCTCACGCCAGCCGAGCGGCCTGGCGAGGTCGTAGTCGATATCGGCGGTGCGGCGCCGCAGCATGCCGCGGATCCGCTCCTGGCGGGCGGCGGGCGACCGTCGTCCGTTGCCGGCGGCCGGCTCGGGGGGCCGGGCAAGGGCCACGGCGGCCCGCTGGTCCAGGCGGTCCTGGATCCCGGTGAGGGCGGGGCGCACGGCTTCGCCGCGCCGCGCCCGGCGGGCTTGGATGCCGATCAGCGGCGTGACGAACGCGGCGCGCACCACGAGTACGGCGACCCCGGTGATCGCCGCGACGACGACGGCCTGCCTGAGCGAGCCTCCGCCGGCCTCCACGTCCTCGATCAGGTCGAACAGCTGGATCCCCATCGCGAGGAAGACGGCACCCTCGAGCAGCAGCTCGACGGTGTGCCAGTTGGACCGCTCGGCGATGCGGTCCTGGGGGCGCAGGAACCTGGCCGACCCGTTGCCGGTCACCAGACCCGCCGCCACGACGGCGACCAGCCCCGACGCGTGCAGCTCCTCCGCCGGCAGGTAGGCGACGAAGGGGACGACGAACGACATGGCAGTGCTGAGCGCCGCGTTCCGCAGGCGCTTGCGCACCTGCAGGCCGACCCAGCCGACGGGTACGCCGATCGCGACGGCCAGACCCGCCGCGTAGGCGAAGTCACCGACCACCTCCCACAGGCTGACCGACGCCGCCGTCGCCGCGATCGCCGAGCGGAGCAGCACCAGGGCGGACGCGTCGTTGAGCAGCGACTCGCCCTCGAGCATCGTGACGCTGCGCGGGGACGCCCCGAGCCGCTTCACGATCGAGGTCGCCACGGCGTCGGTCGGGCTGACTATCGCGCCGAGGGCGATGGCCGTGGCCAGGTCGATCCCGGGGATCAGCAACCGGAACAGCAGCCCGAGCAGCACCGAGCTGATCACGACGAGCGTGATGGACAGGCCGCCGATGGCCGTGAAGTCGCGCCGGAAGTCCATCGACGGCAGCCCGACCGCCGCCGAGTACAGGAGCGGGGGCAGCACGCCGCCGAGGATCAGCTCGGGCGGCACCTCGATCGCCGGCACCCACGGCAGCAGGCTCACCCCGGCGCCGAGCACCACCAGCACGAGGGGCGAGGCGACCCCGGCCCGGGGTGCGAGCGCGGTGACCGCGATGATGACGGCCGCGGCTGCGACGGCGATGGTCAGGTACTCGACGGACTCCACGGACTGACGGTACGAGACGCCGGTGGCCTCCGCCGAGCATCGTGCTCCGGATCACTGTCCGGCACGCGCCGCATCCGCGCTGCCGTGCGGACCTCTGCGGGTGCGCGTAGGTTCGAATGGGCGGCGGGACCCCGTCGCTCGCAGGGGGTGCACCATTCGTGTGCCTATGTCGAGAGGATGTCACCATGGGGCTTTTTGACAAGGCCAAGGAGTTCGCGTCCGACCCGGACAACGTCGCGAAGGCGAAGGAGCAGATGACCGACGAGAACGTCGGCGCCGCTAGCGACAAGCTCAAGGAGTTCGCGCCCGACCAGGCAGACGGCGCCATCGACTCGATGGGCGAGCGGGCCCGCGAGTGGGGCGGCGCCGAGGAGCCGGCGCAGCAGGAGGGCGAGGGTCGTGGCGAGGGCCGCGAAGGTGGCGGCGGCCGCGACTGACGGTCGGTACGATCGAGGGGCACTGTCGGCGACGACGGTGCCCCTCGATCAGTTTCCGTGACCATCCCATAGGAGCACCGTCGTGTCCGACGTCGCATCGCCGCCCAGCCCCACCGCACTCCCTTCGGCTGACACCACCACGGAGGCGACGAAGACCACGGCCACGACCACCGGCGTCGAGCTGTACGCCGATCGCCGCGACGTCGTCGTGGTGCGGGTGGACGGCGAGCTGTGGGACCTCGACCGGGAGATCCCGGCCGGACGCGTGGTCGAGCCGGTGACCGTGGGCGAGCCGGACGGCCTCGCGGTGCTGCGGCACAGCGCGGCGCACGTGCTGGCGCAGGCGGTGCAGCAGGTCAACCCGGACGCGAAGCTGGGCATCGGCCCGCCCGTGACCGACGGCTTCTACTACGACTTCGACGTCGAGACGCCGTTCACGCCGGAGGACCTCAAGGCGCTCGACAAGATCATGGGCCGCATCATCAAGGAGGGCCAGACGTTCCGCCGTCGGGTCGTCACCGAGGACGAGGCCCGCGCCGAGCTGGCAGGCGAGCCCTACAAGCTCGAGCTGATCGGCCTCAAGGGCTCGTCCGCCGACGCAGCCGAGGGCGCCTCGGTCGAGGTCGGCGCCGGCGAGCTCACCATCTACGAGAACGTCCGGGGCGCCGGCCGCGAGAGCGAGACGGTCGTCTGGAAGGACCTGTGCCGTGGCCCCCACCTGCCGAGCACCCGCCTCATCGGCAACGGCGTGCAGCTCCAGCGCTCGGCGGCCGCCTACTGGCGCGGCAGCGAGAAGAACCCGATGCTGCAGCGCGTGTACGGCACGGCCTGGCCCACCAAGGACGAGCTCAAGGCGTACCTGGAGCGCCTGGCCGAGGCCGAGCGCCGCGACCACCGCCGGCTGGGCTCCGAGATGGACCTCTTCAGCTTCCCGGACGAGATCGGCTCGGGGCTCGCGGTGTTCCACCCCAAGGGCGGTGTGATCCGCAACGCCATGGAGGAGTACTCCCGGCAGAAGCACATCGAGGGCGGCTACGAGTTCGTCTACAGCCCGCACATCACCAAGGAGAAGCTGTACCAGGTCTCCGGCCACCTCGACTGGTACGCGGACGGCATGTACCCGCCGATGCACCTCGACGAGGAGCTCGACGACGACGGCACCGTCCGCAAGCCGGGGCAGAACTACTACCTCAAGCCGATGAACTGCCCGATGCACAACCTGATCTTCGACTCGCGGGGCCGGTCCTACCGCGAGCTGCCGCTGCGGCTGTTCGAGTTCGGCACCGTGTACCGGTACGAGAAGTCCGGTGTCGTGCACGGCATGACGCGGGCCCGCGGCTTCACGCAGGACGACGCGCACATCTACTGCACGCGCGAGCAGATGAAGGACGAGCTCACCGCGACGCTGACCTTCGTCCTGAACCTGCTCAAGGACTACGGCCTGGAGGACTTCTACCTCGAGCTGTCCACGCGCGACCCGGAGAAGTCCGTGGGCTCCGAGGAAGCCTGGGACGAGGCGACCCGGACGCTCGAGGAGGTCGCGACGGCGTCGGGCCTCGACCTGGTGCCGGACCCGGAGGGCGCGGCCTTCTACGGCCCCAAGATCTCGGTGCAGGCGAAGGACGCGATCGGCCGCACCTGGCAGATGTCCACGATCCAGCTGGACTTCAACCTGCCCGAGAAGTTCGACCTGCAGTACACGGCGGCCGACGG
This sequence comes from Promicromonospora sp. NPDC023987, assembly GCF_040639055.1. Lineage (NCBI taxonomy): Bacteria > Bacillati > Actinomycetota > Actinomycetes > Micrococcales > Promicromonosporaceae > Promicromonospora > Promicromonospora sp. NPDC023987. The sequence continues at coordinate 20,612 of NZ_JBEZZF010000085.1, forward strand.
CTCGCGGCAGCGCCCCGTCATGATCCACCGCGCCCTGTTCGGCTCGATCGAGCGGTTCTTCGCGGTGCTGCTGGAGCACTACGCGGGCGCGTTCCCTGCCTGGCTGGCCCCGGTCCAGGTCAAGGCGGTCCCCGTCGCGGACGCGTTCGACGACTACCTGGCCGACGTCGTGACCCAGCTCAAGGCCCGCGGCATCCGCGCGGAGGTGGACTACAGCGACGACCGGTTCGGCAAGAAGATCCGCAACGCCGCCAAGGAGAAGGTGCCGTTCACCCTCATCGCCGGGGGCGAGGACGTCGAGGCCGGCGCGGTGTCGTTCCGGTTCCGGGACGGGACCCAGGAGAACGGTGTCCCGGTCGCCGACGCGATCGAGCGCATCGTGGGTGCGGTCCGCGACCGCGTCCAGGTCTGACGGGCGCCTGATGGTCGTCATCGGATGAACACGGAGCCCGCACCGGAGTCGTCGGCGGGTTTCGGCCCGCCGGGCGACGGACTGCAGCGGCTCTGGACGCCGCACCGGATGGTCTATATCGGCGGGCAGGACCGGCCCACCGACTCGACCGTCGAGACCTGCCCGTTCTGCCGCATCCCGGAGGGGGGGGAGGCGCGCTCGCGGCGCGAGGAGCGGGGCGC
>NZ_JBEZZF010000086.1:0-20253 GCF_040639055.1 Promicromonospora sp. NPDC023987
TCTAGATGAGCCACGACAGGATCAGCGCGCTGACTCCGGTCTCGACAAGCTCGACCAACGGGAGGGCAAGCTCGACCAGCGAGAGTCAGACCGGGCGCGCCGCCTCGATCTCCACGGACGGCAGGTGCCGCGCCGGCAGCGTCTTCGGACGCCACGGCTCCCGGGTCTCCTCGAACGCGGCGATCTTGTCCGCCTGCTGCAGGGTGAGCCCGATGTCGTCGAGCCCTTCCATGAGGCGCCACCGCGTGTAGTCGTCGATCTGGAACGGCACGGTGACGTCGTCGGCGGACGCAGTCTTGGCCTCGAGGTCCACGGTCACCTCGGTGCCCGGCTTGGTCTCGAGGATCTTCCACAGGATCTCGAGGTCCTCGGGCGAGACGACGCCCGCGACGAGGCCCTGCTTGCCCGAGTTGCCGCGGAAGATGTCGGCGAACCGGGAGGACAGCACCACCCGGAAGCCGTAGTCCTTGAGCGCCCAGACGGCGTGCTCACGCGAGGAGCCCGTGCCGAAGTCCGGCCCGGCGACGAGCACGGAGCCCGCCGAGTAGGCCTTCTGGTTCAGCACGAACGAGGGGTCGCCCCGCCACGCGGCGAACAGCGCGTCCTCGAACCCCGTGCGCGTGACCCGCTTGAGGTACACGGCGGGGATGATCTGGTCGGTGTCGACGTTGCTGCGCCGCAGCGGGACGCCGACACCGGTGTGGGTGTGGATCTTCTCCATGGTCTGTCTCCTCTCAGCGCAGCGCGGGCTGGCCGGCAGCGGACCCGCCCGGAGCGGACCCGATGGCTACGGGAATGGGCAGGTCGACGACGGACTCGCCCAGCGGGGACGCGCCCACACCGTCGAGCGGCGTGCCGTCGAACGTGGTGATGTCGATGCCTTCCGGCAGGTCGAGGTCACCGACGCTCGACAGGGTGCCCCGGATCGCGGTCGCCGCGGCGACCAGCGGCGAGACCAGGTGGGTACGTCCGCCCTTGCCCTGCCGCCCCTCGAAGTTGCGGTTCGACGTCGACGCCGACCGCTCCCCCGGCGCGAGCTGGTCCGGGTTCATGCCCAGACACATCGAGCACCCGGCGTTGCGCCACTCGGCGCCGAACTCCTTGAAGATCACGTCGAGGCCCTCTGCCTCGGCCTGCAGCCGTACTCGGGCCGAGGACGGGACCACCAGGACGCGCAGGGACTCGGCCTTCTTGCGGCCCTTGACCACCTTCGCGACGGACCGTAGGTCCTCGATGCGCCCGTTGGTGCAGGAGCCGATGAACACCGTGTCGACAGGGATTTCACGCAGCGGCGTGCCGGCAGTCAGGCCCATGTACTCCAGGGCCTTGGCAGCGGTCTCGCGCTCACCCTCGTCGGCGATGTTCGCCGGGACCGGCACGGAGGCCGACAGCGGCAGGCCCTGGCCCGGGTTGGTGCCCCACGTGACGAACGGCTCGAGGTCGGCGGCCTCGAGCACCACCTCGGCGTCGAACCGCGCGTCGTCGTCCGTGCGCAGGGTCCGCCAGTACTCGACGGCGGCGTCCCAGTCCTCGCCCTCGGGCGCGTGCGGGCGCCCCTTGAGGTACTCGAACGTGGTCTCGTCCGGCGCGATCATGCCGGCGCGGGCGCCGGCCTCGATCGACATGTTGCAGATGGTCATCCGGGCTTCCATGGAGAGCGCGCGGATGGCCTCGCCGCGGTACTCGAGCACGTAGCCCTGCCCGCCGCCGGTGCCGATCTTGGCGATGATCGCCAGGATGATGTCCTTGGACGTCGTGCCGGCGGGCAGCGTCCCGTTGACCGTGATCGCCATGGTCTTGAACGGCGCCAGCGGGAGCGTCTGGGTGGCGAGCACGTGCTCCACCTCGGACGTGCCGATGCCGAACGCGAGCGCGCCGAACGCGCCGTGCGTGGACGTGTGCGAGTCGCCGCACACGACGGTGAGGCCGGGCATCGTCAGGCCGAGCTGCGGCCCGACCTGGTGCACGATGCCCTGGTCTGCGTCACCGAGGCTGTGCAGCCGGACGCCGAACTCCTTGGCGTTGCTGCGCAACGTGTCGATCTGCGTGCGGCTCGTCAGATCGGCGATCGGCCGATCGATGTCGAGCGTGGGAGTGTTGTGGTCCTCGGTCGCGATCGTGAGGTCGGGGCGCCGCACCTGACGTCCGGCGAGGCGCAGCCCCTCGAATGCCTGAGGGCTCGTGACCTCGTGCACCAGGTGCAGGTCGATGTAGAGGAGATCTGGTGAGCCGCCCTCGCCTCGACGCACCAGGTGCGCCTCCCAGACCTTCTCCGCCAGCGTGCCGGCCATTGCGGTTCGCCTCCTCGTCAGAAACTACTTTGGGCTTCGACTTGCAATCTCACGTTCCGAGACGGCAATATCGCGGTATGGACGATACTAGCGGAGTCGGCGTCTTGGACAAGGCGGCGTCCGTCCTCGGGGCACTCGAGGCGGGACCGGCAACCCTGGCGCAGCTCGTCTCCTCCACCGGCCTGGCTCGCCCGACGGCGCACCGCCTGGCCGTGGCACTCGAGCACCACCGCCTCGTGGCCCGGGACATGCAGGGCCGTTTCGTGCTGGGTCCGCGCCTCAACGAGCTGGCCACGGCCGCCGGTGAGGACCGCCTGCTGGCGGCTGCGAACCCGGTGCTCATCGCGCTGCGCGACCACACGGGCGAAAGCGCACAACTTTACCGTAGGCAGGGCGATCACCGCGTGTGCGTCGCTGCCGCCGAGCGCCCGGTCGGCCTGCGCGACTCCATTCCCGTAGGGGCGACGCTCAGCATGAGTGCCGGCTCTGCGGCCCACGTGCTCCTGGCCTGGGAGGAGCCGGACCGCCTGCACCGCGGCCTGCGTGACGCGACCTTCACGGCCACCATCCTCTCCGGTGTCCGACGGCGGGGCTGGGCGCAGTCGGTCTCAGAACGTGAGCTCGGCGTGGCCTCCGTCTCGGCGCCGGTGCGCGGGCCGTCGGGCCGGGTCGTGGCCGCCGTCAGCGTGTCCGGCCCGGTGGAGCGCCTCTCCCGGCAGCCCGGCCGGCTGCACTCGGCCGCCGTCGTCGCGGCGGCGAACAAGCTCACCGAGGTGCTGCATCGGTCCGGCGAGTAGCCGGCCCGGTGCGGTGCCCACGGGGTGTACGGCCCGTGAGTGGTCCGTGAGTGTTGGCTCGCCACGCCGGGCCGGGTGATTCCCCAGGTCGGGTTCATATCAGTAGTCTCGTGAGAGACGTGTGCACACCAGGGGCGCACGCGCCAACGTCGGAGGAACCTGATGCCGCCCAAGGTGAGGCTCATCGTCATCTGGCTCGTCGTGATCTTCTTGCTGTACTCGGTCATCAACGACCCCGAGCGCTCCGCCGACATCGTGCTTGCCCTCTGGGACGTCATCTGGGGAGCCATCGCCAACATCGGCAGGTTCTTCGAGGAGCTCTTCACCGGGTCCATGGGCCGCTGACCACGTAAGGTCGGCGGCGAGGCCGACCTTCGGATCGGACCATCGGTTCGAACCCTCGCACCGCAACCGACCACACCTCCGGGGAGACCCGTATGAGCGCGACAGCGGACTTCGTCGTCCCCCACCGCGCCCTGCAGCGGTACATCCTGGCGAACGAGAAGATCATCATCGCCACGCATCGCCACTGGGGCATGCTGTGGGAGCCGATCCTCACGGCGTCGGCCGCCTTCGTGCTGGCCCTGGCCCTGCTCGTCGCGGTCGATCCCAACGTCCGGAACGACATGGGCTGGGTGTGGCTGCCGTTCGCCGTCCTGGGCGGGCGCCTGCTGTACAAGTGGCTGGAGTGGCGCGCCAGGTGGTTCGTGATGACCGACCGCCGGCTGCTGCTGCTCGACGGCTTCCTGGTCCACCGGGTGGCGATGATGCCGTCGGAGAAGGTGACGGACCTCGGGTACGAGCGCACGCCGATGGGCCAGCTGCTCGGCTACGGCACCTTCCTCTTCGAGACCGCCGGGCAGGACCAGGCCCTCGACCGGGTCACCTGGGTACCCCGGCCGGACTCCCGGTACCGGCTCATCATCGCGTCGCTCTTCCACCCGGACGCCGCCGACGCCGAAGCGGCAGCGCAGGCCAACCCGGACATCCGCACGGAGGCCGCCCCGTCGTCGGACACCGCCGCGACCCTGCCGCCCTCGCTCATGCCGCGGATCGGGCGGCGCAGCAACCCGCCGACGCAGCGCATCGAGCTTCCGATCGCCCGGGGCGGTGCCGGTCCGGACAGCATCGCCGAGGAGAGCACGGCCAAGGACGCGACGATCCCCGCGAGCACGGAGCCGACCGGGGTCACCTGGTCGTCGACGGGCGGCGGGGCGGCCCCTGCGACGTCGGGCGGCAGCGGCCCGGGTCGAAGCACCCCCGCCGGGGGCACCGCGCCCGGCAGGACGAACGACGGCGCGCACGGCGAGCACGTGCCCGGCGGGCCCACCGCCGACCCGAACGCCTCCGAGGTGCGGCCCGAGCCGTTCATCGAGGGCGGCAAGGACCCGAAGATCCGCTGAGCGGTGGCCTGCCGCGTGGCAGACCCGGCGGGCCGGCAGACCCGGCAGACCCGGCAGACCCGGCAGGCCCGGCAGGCCCGGGCAGATCCGGGCAGACCCGGCCCGGCAGGCCCGGCAGACCTGGCAGACCCGGGCACTGGCAGACCCGGGCAGGTCCGGCGTGCAAGGGCAGTGGCACGGGCGGGGCGGGGCAGGGCAGGGCAGGGCAGGGGCACGATGCGGGATGCCGCCGCGGCGCAGGACATGCCTGGGGTTGGACGTAGCCGCCGACTGCAGACTTTGTCGCAGCCCTCGACCACGAGTGCAGATTTAGTCGCGGCTGCGACGCCTCCATCCGCGACGAAGTCTGCACTGGCGGAGCGGCGGCGCGCTCAAGTCTGCAGTCGGCGGGGCAGGCGACGGGGCAGGCGGTGCCCGGGTTGCACGGAGCCGCCCAGTGCCGCCGAGTGCAGACTTGGTCGCGGCCCTCGACCGCGAGTGCAGACATAGTTGCGGCCGCGCCCCCTCAACCCGCGACAAAGTCTGCACTCGCCGAGCGGCCGCGCGCTCAAGTCTGCACTCGACGGGGCCAGGACGGTGCAGGACGAAGCAGGTGGTGCCAGTGCGGCAGGGGCGACACGGCCGGATGCGACACCGCCGGATGCGACACCGCCCCAGGCGACATAGCCGGGTTAGCGGCCAAAATGTGTGTCCGCTGACGGGGTCTTGAGGCTGGTCAGATGCCGTAATCCGGGGTCTGTTATGCCCTGGGGGGCATGGCTGCACAGGGTGCTGGACCTCGGCGGGGTTGTCGGGTATGCGGCGGACGGATCAAGCGCAACGGCACGACGAGCGCTGGGAAGACCAGGTGGCGGTGCACGGCCTGCGGGTCCTCGTCCACGCGGTCGCGGCCCGATGTCGCCCGGCGGGCTCAGGCAGAAGCGTTCGTGGACTGGATGACCAGCACCCAGCCGCAACACATGGCAGGCCCCTCGGCGCGCTCGTTCCGGCGCCAGCACCAATGGTGCTGGAACATCGAACCCGTCATCGCGGTCACCGGGCAGGTCTATGACGAGGTCCAGGTCGACGGGATCTACCTGCGCTCGGGCTGGTGCGCGCTGATCGCGATCGCCGACCGACAGGTGATCGGGTGGCAGTGGTGCGACCGCGAGAAACAAGCATCCTGGGCCGCGCTGCTGAGCCAGTTCCCGCCCCCGCAGGTCGTGGTCACCGACGGGCAGGCCGGGATCCTGGCCGCCGTAGCCGAGTGCTGGCCGGCAACCCGGGTGCAACGCTGCCTGGTCCACGTCCAGCGCAACGTGCGCACCTACCTCACCCTCCAGCCCCGCACCGATGCGGGTCGGACGTTGCGCGCGGTGTCGCTGTCCCTGACGAAGATCACCACCCGCGACGCCGCCACGACGTGGTTGACCCGGCTCAACGACTGGCACCAGGCCTACGGGCACCTGACCCGGCAACGCACCTACCGCAACAGCGTGCACGTCGCCGCGGTCCCGTCCTGGACCCGGCCCGGGCAGACCTGGTGGTACACCCACGACCGGCTGCGCAAGGCCTACCGGCTCCTGGCCAAGCTCGCCCGCAAGGACGTGCTGTTCACCTACCTCGACCCGCAGCTCGACGGGCTGGGCATCGCCTCCACGACGAACCAGATCGAGGGCGGCATCAACGCGCAACTACGGACCATGCTCAAGGCCCACCGCGGGATGCCCCCGGACCACGCGCGCCGCGCGATCGAGTGGTGGTGCTACCAGCACAGCGAGAACCCCCGCCCGCCGGCCGACCTCATCGAGCCCGCCCACTGGCAGCGACACGCGCCCGCCAGCGCCATCGAGGAACCCGACGGGCCTGCCGGCTACGACACCCACGCCAGCGCCGAAGAGGGGCTCTGGGCCCGCAAAGGCTGGGGCGGCCACTCATGACACGCCCGGGCCGGGACACACATTTTGGCCGCTAACCCGCGATACCGGCCCAGCACGGCGAAAGGCCCGGTCCGCGTGGACCGGGCCTTTCTGCTGTACCCCCAGTGGGATTTGAACCCGCGCTACCGCCGTGAGAGGGCGGCGTCCTAGGCCGCTAGACGATGGGGGCCTGAACGGATCCGTCGGCCGGAACCGATGGACCTGCGTACCCCCAGCGGGATTTGAACCCGCGTTACCGCCGTGAGAGGGCGGCGTCCTAGGCCGCTAGACGATGGGGGCCTGAACTACCGGTTAAGGACCGGTTGCCGGTGAGAACCGTAGCGCACCATGGTGCCGATCTGCATCGGCTACAGTGCGCTGCGCTCTGCGCTGGGGTACCAGGACTCGAACCTAGACTAAGTGAACCAGAATCACTCGTGCTGCCAATTACACCATACCCCATGGGGGTAACGGCCGTCCGGAGACACCTGTATCCGACAGGTTTTCCGTGGAGGCCCTACCGCTGGAGAACACTACCTGACCTCGGACGGTGGTCAAAACGCAATGGGCGTGCCGTCCGTCACGCAGGCGACATCGTGCCCGTGCGGCGCACGTAACGACACGAAGCGGTGCCGAATCCGACTACTTCCCGTCGTAGCCGAGTGCGGCCGGGAGGTCCGCCAGCGTCTCGATCACCACGACCCCCGCCGCCCGCAGCGCGACCGGGTCCTGCGGGTCCCGCAGGACGCCGTCAGGCAGCGCGGGGCCGCCGTGGTAGCCCGGACCCCGCCGGTGGCCCGCCCGGTCCAGCCAGACGCCCGTCAGACCCGCCTCGTGGGCCGCCAGCGCGTCGACCGTGGGCTCGTCGCCCACGTACGCGGTCCGGACCGGCTCCGTGCCCAGCAGCCGCGCGCCCTCGAGGAACACCCGCGGGTCGGGCTTGCCGAAGCCCAGCGTGTCGACGCCGACCAGCACGGGCAGCTCGTCGAGCCCGGCCAGCTTCAGCTTGCGCTCCTGCAGCTCCGCCGCGGCGTTCGTCACCACGCCGACACGGATCCCCGCCGCGACGGCCGCGTGGACGGCGGCCAGGGCGTCCGGGTGCGCCGTCCACGACTTCTCGAACGTGCCCCAGAACAGCGCGTCCCACGCCCCGAAGGACGACTCCGTGACGGGCGCCCCGCCGAACGTCTCGTGCAGCAGCACCGCCCGGAGCCGGCGCTGCGTCACGTGGTCCAGCTCCCCGCTCGTGTAGCGGCGGTAGTAGCCGCCCGGGTCGGTCCGCCAGTGCGACAGGATCTCCGGTTCCCGCTCGGGCGGGACGTGCGGCAGGTGCTCGGTCCGCACCGCCGCGAGCGCCAGCGCGAAGGCCCCCTTGGTGTCGACGAGGGTGTCGTCGACGTCGAACAGGATGCCGTCCGTCGTCATGCCGTCACCGGGGGCCCTGCCGCCGCGGGACCCGACGCCGCCGGCCCCGTCACCGCGGGTCCCGCCGCCGGGGCCTCTGGCACGACCAGGGCCGGCCGCCGCCGTCGGGCCCACCACAGGAGGACCGCGGCCGTGATGAGCGTGCCGGCGATGCTGACCATGCCCTCGGCGGGCGCGATCTCGGTGATCAGGAGCGATTCCTCGAGGCCGTCGTAGGCGATGGCGAGGCCGAACGCCAGCAGGTTGTTCGCCGCGTGCAGCGCGACGGCGATCTCCAGGCCGCCGGTCCGCCAGACGAGAAGGCTGGCGACCAGGCCGAACACCAGGCGGTCGCCGAACAGCCACGGGCTCTGTGTGCCGTGCGCCAGGGCGAACAGGAGGGCCGTCACGATGGCGGGCACGGCGAGCGCGAGCCACCGCCACCGGAGCAAGCTGCCGATCCACTGCGAGAGCCAGCCGCGGAAGAAGTACTCCTCCCCGGCGGCCTGCAGCGGGGTGGTGAGCACGATCACGGCGGCGAGCGCCAGCCAGCCGGACGCCGGGGTGAGCGGCCACCAGCCGGACTCGTCGGCACCCGGGTCGGCGACCGAGCCGGCATCAGCACCGGTGCCGGCGTCGGCGGTGAGCCCCAGCTGGGTCAGGAGAAGGTCCCCTGCGAGGGTGAGCGGCACCAGGAGGAGCAGCGCCACCCCGATCCCGCCGAGCAGCAGGCGCCAGCGCACCCGGCCCAGGACGGACGAGACCAGCCCCGCACGCCGGGCCTGCGCCCACGTCGCCACCAGGGCGAGGGGGATGCCGAGCGCGAGGCTGAGGTTGGTCACGAGCAGGCCGGCGGGCGAGACGAACCAGGCGTCGGTCATCGACGTCGGGTCCGGCAGCTGCACGCCCGCCGCCTGGGCGACGACGAACGCGACGGCGTACAGCAGCATCGCCCCGGCCGCCAGGACCGCGCAGGCCACGACCGCGGCCAGCCCGAGCAGCGGCCGCCACCACCGGTGGCGCGGACCGCGCAGGGCTTGTGGGTACTCGCGTGGCGCGTGGATCAGCTGTGCTGAGGGCGGCGCGGCGTCAGGCGTCATGGCGTCGGTCACCCCCGCACGGTAGACCAGAACCCCGGCCGGGAGGTGAATTTTACCTGTGGACGGCGGTCTCGGGCAGGCGCGCCTGCGCAGCGTCGATGCGCTTGAGCGTGCGCTCGCGCCCGAGCACCTCGAGCGACTCGAACAGCGGCAGGCCGATCCTGCGGCCGGTCACGGCGACGCGGACAGGGGCCTGGGCCTTGCCCAGCTTCATGCCGTGCGCCTCGCCCACCGCGGTGACGGTGTCCTTGAGCACCTCGGCCGTCCAGCTGGCGAGCGCCGGGTCGGCCAGGGCCGTGCGGACGTCGGCGAGGAGCTCGGCGGCACCGGCCTTCATGGCCTTGTTCCAGGAGTCCTCGTCGAAGGCCGGCTCGTCGAGGAACAGGAAGTCGACGTTGTTCGTGATCTCGGACAGCAGGGCCACCCGGGAGTGGGCGAGCGGCGCGACGGCGTCGAACACCTTGCTGTCGAACTGCTCCTCGGTCCACGGCGCGTACGGGGCGTGGAGCCACGGGTCGCAGGCCGCGGTGAACTCCGGGACGCTCAGGGCGCGGATGTACTCGCCGTTGAAGGCGGTGAGCTTCTTGATGTCGAAGAACGCCGACGAGGAGTTGATGTCCTCGACGCGGAACCGGCGCACCAGCTCGTCGAACGGCAGGATCTCCTCGTCGTTGCCCGGCGCCCAGCCGAGCAGCATCAGGTAGTTGACCATGGCGTCGGGCAGGACGCCCTCGGCCAGGTAGTCCTCCAGCGCCACCTTGTCGCGGCGCTTGGAGAGCTTCTGCCGCTTCTCGTTGACGATCACCGGCATGTGCGCCCACTGCGGCGGGGTCTGTCCGAGGGCCTCCCAGAGGAGCTGCTGCTTCGGCGTGTTGGGCAGGTGCTCCTCGGCACGCATGACGAGGGTGATGTGCTCGTCGATGTCGTCCACGACGTTGGCCAGCAGGAAGACCGGCGAGCCGTTGCCGCGCGCGATGACGAAGTCCTCGAGGTTCTTGTTCGGGAACGTCGGGTTGCCGCGGATCAGGTCGACCACCCGGGTCTCCCCGTCGTCGGGCGTGCGGAACCGCAGGGCGCGGCCCTCGGCGTACTCCAGGCCCCGGTCGCGGCAGAAGCCGTCGTAGCCGGTCTGCTGGCTACCGGTGCGCGCGATGACGGCGTCGCGGGTGCAGTCGCAGTAGTACGCCTTGCCCTCGGCGAACAGTCGCTGCGCGGCCTCCTGCTGGATGCCGGCGTTCTCGGACTGGAAGTACGGCCCCTCGAACGCCGGGTCGTCCTTGATGATCCCGAGGGCCTCCATGGCCGACATGATGCCGTCCACCCACTCGGGCTGGTTCCGCGAGGCGTCCGTGTCCTCGATGCGCAGCACGAACGTGCCACCCTGCTGCTTCGCCACCGCCCAGTTGAACAGCGCGGAGCGGGCGCCGCCCACGTGGAACATGCCGGTCGGGGAGGGCGCGAAGCGGACGCGGACGGCCGCGTCGGCGGCCGAGCCGGTCGAGGTGTCGGTTGCTGAAGTCACGGGCCCAGCCTAGGCCGTGGGACTGACAGTGCGGTCCCGTGCGGCCCGGCTCCGCCGGTCGCGGACCAGGAGCCCGCCGACCGCCACCACGAGCGCGACCAGAAGGGCGACCAGAAGGGCGAGCTCAGCGGCCGGAGCGGGCAGCAGGCACCGGCGACGCGGGACGGCCCACCAGACGCTTCACGTACCGGCGCGTCGGCACGGGCACCGGGCCCTCGGCGGTCTCCGCCTGGTAGTCGAGCGGTCCGGTGTCCGACCAGCCCTGGCGTTCGTAGAACCGTCGTGCCCGCCCGTTGCCCGCCACGACCGCGAGCCATGCCTCGGCGTGCCCCGCGGCGGCGACCCGGTCCTCGCCCTCGGACAGGAGGTCCGCGGCGATACCGGAGCCGCGGTGCGCCGCCGAGACGAAGACCTGCTCGATCTCGTCGCCATGGACAGTGACGAACCCGACCACCCCGCCGTCCGCCACCGCGGCGTCCGCCACCGTGGTGCCCGAGACCCGGGCCGCCGCCCGGGGCCCGAACGACTCCCGCGTGCGGAACGCCTCCAGCTCCGGTGGCACCAGTCCGCGGTGCCCGTCGCCCCAGGCGGCGTACCAGACGTCGGCGATGCCGGGCGCGTCCTCGGGCACGGCCTGCCGGAGCTCGACGTGCCGCACGCGCAGCGGCTCGAGCAGGAAGCGGTCCTCGTCCTCCAGCACGACAGGCTCCGCGCGCCAGCCCGACCCCGCGTACCCGACGAGCGCCGCGGTGTCCCGCCACCGGCTCACGTACGTCAGGGTGTCCGGCCCGACGACGATCTCGTCGCTCAGAAAGCCGTCGAGCGACGCGAACTCCGTGATGCCGCGCTCGATGAAGGCGCGGAACTCGTCCAGCATGCCCGGCCGGACCAGTGCGGTGGAAGACCTGATGATCATGCGTCGATCATGCTGCACCGAACCGTGCCCTGGCCATCGCCACCGGCTCGGCCAGGTCGGGGTCCGGCAGGGCGGCGACGTCCCACCAGCGCACGTCCAGCGACTCGTCCGAGACCACGGGCTCCGCACCGGCGTCCGCCACCGCGACGAACCGGATGTCCAGGTGGTGCACCGGGCGTGCCGCATCACCGGTACCCGGCCGGCAGAACGGCACGACGTGCTCGTCCAGGTGGACCGGCACCGGATCGACCGCCAGCACCAGCCCTGACTCCTCGCGTGCCTCCCGCTCGGCGGCGCCGGCCAGCGTGGTGTCCCCGGCCTCCAGGTGCCCGCCGAGCTGGAACCACCGCTTCGCCTTGCCGTGCAGGGTGAGCAGCACCCGAGCGCCGTCGTGCGACAGCACGAGGGTCGACGCCGTGAGGTGGTCGGGCACGGAGCTGCGGAACACACCGTCGTCGTGCGCCTCGAGGTGCCGCACGTACCGGGCCCTGAGCAGCTCCTGGTCCGGCGTCGGCCCGACCCAGGCGCGCAGCGCCGTCAGCGCATCGCCGTGCAGCGGTGCACCGTTGTCCACCGGCACCTCAGCGACGCACGATCGGGTTGGCCAGGACGCCCAGCCCCTCGACCTCGCACTCGACGCGGTCACCGTGGTCGATCCTGCCGACGCCGGCGGGCGTCCCGGTGAGGATCACGTCGCCCGGCAGGAGCGTCATCGCCTCGGAGATGTACGACACGAGGAACGGCACGTCGAACACCATGTCGCGGGTCCGGCCGTCCTGCCGCGGCTCGCCGTTGACGCGCGAGCGCACGCCGACGTCCTCCGGGTCGAGGTCCGTGTCGATCCATGGGCCCAGCGGACACGAGGTGTCGAAGCCCTTGGCGCGGGCCCACTGCCCGTCGGTGCGCTGGGCGTCGCGGGCCGTCACGTCGTTCGCGACCGTGTAGCCAAGGATGTACGACGACGCGTTCTGCGGCGTGACGTCCTTGCACACCTTCGAGATCACGACGGCCAGCTCGGCCTCGTACGAGACCTCCTGCGTGAAGTCGGGCAGCACCACCGGGTCGTCGGGGCCGACCACCGAGGTGTTCGGCTTGAAGAACAGCAGGGGGCTGGTCGGCACCTCGCCGCCGCCCATCTCCTTGACGTGCTCGGCGTAGTTCTTGCCGACGCACACCACCTTGGAGCGGGGGATCACCGGGGCGAGCAGCCGGACGCCGTCGCCCAGCTCGATGCGCTCGCCGGTCGGCATCGCCGGCATGTACAGGGGGTCGCCGCCCAGGACAGCCAGGAAGGTCTTGTCGCCCTCCTGCTGCACGAGGGCGAAACGGGGGTCGTTTCCGGTGGTGAATCTCGCTATACGCACGTGCTCAATCTACGTCCCGGTCGGCCGTAGGTCAGGCGCGGGCCAGGACCTCACCGTTGAGGACCGCGAACCAGCCGTCCGGCGCCGCCGCCCACTCGCGCCAGCCCTGGGCGAGCTGCTCGAGCGCGACGTCGTCGGCGAGTGCCGAGTCCTTGGCCTGGACCGCGAAGTTGGACTGGGTGCAGCGCTCCGCCCACAGGGCGCCCCACCAGGTGCGGTCGTCTGGGGTCGCGTAGCACCAGACGCTCGCGCCGGGCTCGATCTCCGCCGGGTCGAACCCGGCGTCCCGCACCCAGGAGGCCAGGCGGCGTCCGGCGTCGGGCTCGAAGCCGTACGTGTGCGTGACCTCGTGGTAGAGCATGTTCCACTCGGTGAGCTCCGGGGACTCCGGGAACCAGGTCATGGCCTCGTAGTCGGCGTCCCGCACCGCGACGAACCCGCCGGGCTTCGCGACGCGCTTCATCTCGCGCAGTGCGGCGACGGGGTCGGACAGGTGCTGCAGGAGCTGATGCGCGAAGACGACGTCGAACGAGTCGTCCGCGAACGGCAGCTCGTACGCGTTGGCGTGCTCGAAGCTGATGTTCTTGGTGCCGTGCGCGTCGGCGAGGCCGCGGGCGGACTCGAGCACGTCGTCGGACGCGTCCACCCCGACGACGCTCCCCTGCGTCAGCCGCTCGGCCAGGTCGACGGTGACGGTGCCCGGGCCGCAGCCGACGTCGAGGAGCGTCATGTCGGAGAGCAGGTGCGGCAGCAGGAAGGCCGCGGAGTTCGCCGCCGTCCGACGCCGGTGCGAGCGCAGCACGGACTCGTGGTGCCCGTGCGTGTACGACTCTGACTCCTTCGTCAGGTCCTTCACCGCACCAGGGCTGCTCGGGGCGTCGACCGCGTCTATCGGGTCGGTCCCCGCGGGCTGGGCCTTGTCCCGGACCGTGCCCCTGGGTGTCTCCCTGGGCATGTCGCTGGACGTCTCACTGCGGGCCATGTCGTGCTCGTTGGCGCTGCCGGTCATGGGCGCACTGTATGTGCGCCGTACGGGGCGGCACACCTGCATTCTCATCCCTCGGGACGGCCTGTCCAGCGGAATCGACGGCGTGGCTCGCGCGCGCCGACGTCGGCGACACGGAAGGATGCCCGCATGCCCACGCTCGCCCAGCCGTCCGACCGGCCTGCCGCGGCCTCCCGCGGCACCCTCGGCGGCGCCGTCCGCGGAACCGCCGGCCGGATCGGCCACCACCTGCTCGGCGGCCCCGGCCGGGTCGTCGGGGCCGACGTCGCCCGGGGTCTCGCCGTGCTCGGGATGTTCACGGCGCACGTGGGCATCACCTCCGCCGACGTCGGCACGCTCGAGGGCTGGCTCGGCCTGGCGCACGGCCGGTCCTCGATCCTGTTCGCGACGGTCGCCGGGCTCTCCCTTGCCCTGTTCACCGGCGGCTCCGAGCCGGTCAAGGGTGCGGCGATGCGCACGGCGCGGTCGCGGATCCTGGTCCGGGCCGTCCTGCTGCTGGCGCTGGTCGCGGTGCTGGACCTGTTCGGGACGCGGGTGCTGCTCATCCTCGGCTTCTACGCCGCGTACTTCGTGCTCACGCTGCCGTTCCTGCGGATGCCACCGGGACGGCTCGTCGCGACGGCCGCACTGATCGCGGTAGTCGGGCCGGTCCTCGTGTACTACGGGCCGGAGGCACTGGCCCGGGCCGGGCTCCGCGCGCCGCACGACGGTTCCGGCGCCGCCACCGACTTCCTCCTCACCGGGCACTACCCCGCCCTGGTCTGGATGGCGTACGTGCTGGCCGGGCTCGCGCTGGGCCGCTGCGACCTGCGGTCGCCCGCGCTGCACCTCGGCCTGGTCGCCGGCGGGTTCGGGCTGGCCGCCCTCAGCTCGCTCGCCTCGACGGTCCTCGTGGCCGACGCCGGCGGTGCGGAAGCCATCGAGAGCCGGCTCGCGATGACCTCGGCCGAGTACGTGGTGCCGGCGCCCACCTGGTCCGATCCCTGGCCGCCGCTGGCCGGCCTGTACCTCGAAGGCCCGCACGACGACACGATGTTCGAGGCCGTGGGGTCCGGCGGGTTCGCGCTCGGCGTGCTCGGGCTGTGCCTGCTCGTCGGAGCAGGCGTCCGCAAGGCCCCGACCACGTGGTTCGCGCGTGTGCTGCGCTGGGCCCTGCTGGTCGTGGTGACGCCGCTGGCGGCCGTCGGCGCCCTGGCGCTCACCGTGTACTCGCTGCAGATCGTCACGATCTGGTGGTGGACCCGCACCTACTGGGACCTGCTCGACCCCCCGACCAACGAGCCGCTCGGATGGATGGTGGTCATCACCCTGCTCGCGGCGACGGTGTGGCGGGCGCTGCTCGGCCGGGGCCCGCTGGAGCGGCTGTTCGGCCGGGTCGCCCGGACGGCCTTCCCCCCGGTCCCCGACCGGACTACTGGAAGCTGACCTGTCCGACGATCGTCGTGACGGTGTCGCCGCCGACCCACACCTCGCCGTCGGGCAGCTTGTCTACGTGGACCCGGCCCTGACGGTCCAGGGCCGTCCCCTGCGAGGCGACGTACGACGACGGCAGCACGTCCCCGCCGAGCCACTGCCCGATGCCGGCGTTCAGGCTGCCGGTCACCGGGTCCTCCCCCACACCGAACGACGGCACGAACGCGCGCACCTCGACGGCCGGCTCGCTGCTGCCGCCGACACGGTGCTCGCCGACCGCACCCACCCCGTACTCCCCGACCACGCCGAGCTTCAGGTCGCCCATCGCCACGGGGTCGGGTTCCAGGGCGAGCACGGCCTCGGCGTCGCGGAGCTGGACCGCCACCCAGCCAGGGCCGTTGTCGACCCACGCCGAGCGGACGACGTCCGACACCTCGATGCGCAGCGCGGCAGCGATCTGGACGACGTGGGCGTCGTCGACGGGGCCCGACCGCAGCAGCGGTGGCGCGGCGAACGCGAGTCGCTGGGGCTGGTCCTTGGGCTGGTCCTCGACCTGGGTGTCCGTGACCCCGTCCCGCCGCAGCCGCACGAGGCCCACGCCGCACTCCTGGACCACGCCCTCCCCGCCCGGCTCACCGCCCGCCTCCAGCCACGCGTGCGCGGTGCCGAGCGTCGGGTGCCCGGCGAACGGCAGCTCGCCGCCCGGCGTCCAGATCCGCACGCGGTAGTCGGCGCCGCCGGCCCGCCCGTCGGCCGTGGGCGTGAGCAGGAACGTGGTCTCCGAGAGGTTGGTCCACCGGGCGAAGGCGGCCATCTGGTCATCGGTGAGGCCGTCGGCGTCGTGCACGACGGCGACGGGATTGCCGCTGGTCGGCACGGATGAGAAGACGTCGACCTGGCGAAACGGGTGTCTCATGCCCGCAACGCTACCCATCGTTGAGTGCGGGCTATTTGTTGTCTCGGAGCCGTATGGGCAACAAATAGCCCGCACTCAACGAAGGGGGTCAGGCCGGGAAGATCTGGTTGAGCTCCGCCAGGTCTTCCGCCGTCGGCGTCCAGGTCCAGGCCTGCGCGTTGGCGCGCACCTGCTCGGGCCGCGTGGCGCCCGCGATCACCGACGAGACCTCGGGCCGCGACAGCAGCCAGGAGAACGCGACATCGGTCTCCATCACACCGCGCTCCCGGCAGAACGTGCCGAACCGGTCGAGCGCCTCCCACGGGGCGGTCTCCAGCAGGTGGCGCTTCGCGATGACCAGCCGGCTGCCGTCGGGCCGCGCACCGCCCGAGTACTTGCCCGTCAGCAGGCCGTTCGCCAGGGGGAAGTACGGCAGCAGCCCGATCCCGTACGCCTTCGCCGCAGGCAGCACCTCACGCTCCACGCCGCGCGACAGCAGCGAGTACTCGTTCTGCGCGGAGACGAACCGGGTGCCACCACCGGACCCCAGCGAGCGCGCCACGTGCTCGGCGTCGGCCACCTGCCAGCCCTTGAGGTTCGAGTGGCCCACGTAGCGGACCTTGCCCGAGCGGACGAGGTCGTCGAGCGCGGCGAGCGTCTCGTCGACCGGGGTCGCGGGGTCGGGCGTGTGCAGCTGGTAGAGGTCGATCCAGTCGGTGCCGAGCCGGCGCAACGACGCCTCGGCGGCCCGCACGATGTAGCGGCGCGAGCCGCGCGCCCCGAAGTCGGCGCCGTTCGCGCCCCGCACGTCGAGGCCGAACTTCGTGGCGACCAGGACGTCGTCGCGGCGGCCCTGGAGCGCGGCGCCGAGCAGCTCCTCCGACAGGCCGGGCCGGGCGCCGTAGCTGTCCGCCGTGTCGAAGAAGGTCACCCCGGCGTCGACGGCGGCGTCGACCAGGGCTCGCGCACCCTCGCTCGTCTCGGAGGGGGTGCCGGTGCGGCCGAGGTTGTTGCACCCCAGCCCGATGACGGGAACGGACAGGCCGGAGCGCCCGAGGCGCCGCAGAGGAAGGTCGGACATGCTTGGCACCCTACGACGGTCCGCGGCGGGGCCGGCGGCCAGATCCGGCGGCCGGTCTCGGGCGGCCGGTTCCGACGGCCACCAGTTCTCTTCGAGGCCTAAGTTAATTCGCTTTCGGCGGCCTCAAAGCGAATTAACCTAGGCCTCGAAGAGACGCGGGCGGGCCGGCCCGCCGGGTCGGCGGCAGGGTCGGCAGCGGGAGTGGGCTCGAGCCGGCGGCCGCAGCTCCGGCCTTACCCTGGACCGGTGAGCACAGTCCTCGGCGAGCTGACCGCGCCCGGCGCGCGCGGCGCCGTCGTGCACCCCGCGGAAACGGCTCCCGTCCGGGTGCTAGGTCCCGAGGAGTGGCTTCCCGTCGCGGCCGCGCACGCCCGGCGCGCGGACGACCTCACCGCCGTCTGGCGCGCCGCCCGAGCCGCCGGACGGAAGCACGCGATCGAGGACTTCCTCTTCACGTACTACCCCACCCGGATAGCGCACCTACGCCGCTGGCACCCCGGCGCGGGGTTCGCGCTCAGGCTGCCCGACGGCGGGCCGGGCGCCCCCGAGGCCGAGACCACCGACCCGGACGACCGGACCACGTGGCGGTGGCACGGGACCACCACGGACGAGACCATCACGGACGGGACCACCCACGCGACCACCACGGACCAGCCCACCGACCAGGCCAGCGCCAACGACGACGCCGGCACCACCACGCCCCGCAGCGTCACGCTCGACCTCGACGCCTTCCTCGCCGACCGCGGTGACACGGTCCGGTACGTGCGCGAGCTGCTGTCGGCGACGGCGGCGCGGCCGGGAACGTTCGGCTGCTTCGGGCTGCACGAGTGGGCGATGGTCTACCGCGACCGGGAGGCCGGCCGCGACCAGCGGCACCCGCTGCCGCTGCGGCTCGGTCACGCGGGCACGGACGCCGTCGTCGAGGCGAACCCGGTGCGCTGCTCGCACTTCGACGCGTTCCGGTTCTTCACGCCGGAGGCGACAGGGCGCAACCAGCTGCAGCCCACCCGTGCCGCACAGGTCGGCATGGAGCAGCCGGGGTGCCTGCACGCGAACATGGACCTCTACAAGTGGTGTCTCAAGCTCGGCCCCGCGGTGCCCGGTGATCTGCTGCTGGACGCGTTCGAGCTGGCCCGCGACATCCGGTGGACCGACATGGCCGCCTCCCCGTACGACGTGTCCGAGTACGGCGTCGGCGCCGTCGAGATCGAGACCCCGCACGGCAAGGCCGAGTACGTGCGCCGGCAGCGGGAGTACGCGACGCGGTCCGAGGACCTGCGCTACCGGCTGATCGAGGTCTGCGACACCGTGCTCGCCGCCTGACCACGGACCGGCAGCCGCCGGACCACGACCGCCGCGACCAGCAGCGCGGCCCAGCCGACCCCCGTCACCGTCCAGAACGGCACAGCGCCCTGCACCGACACCTCGGTGAGCAGCTGGAGCGACGAGAGCGGCACGGCGTGGGCGAACACGGCGGGCCAGATCGCGCCGCGCCGCTCGACCAGGGCCGCGAGGAGCGGCGCCCAGGCCGCGATGCCGATCGTGGCGGCGGCGACCTCGGTGGCCGTCAGCGCCCCGACCGACAGGTACGTGAGGTGCAGGGGCAGGTGCCAGAGCATCCAGATCCCGCCGATGAGCACCGATGACCGCCAGAAGCCCAGCCGACGGAGCGCCAGCTGGAGCTGCCCGCGCCACAGGACCTCCTCGCCGAACGTCGAGAACGCGAACAGCACGGTACCCAGCACGATCATCGGCAACGCGGCGAGCAGCACGCCGGCGGGCT
The DNA here is from genome assembly GCF_040639055.1 of Promicromonospora sp. NPDC023987. Lineage (NCBI taxonomy): Bacteria > Bacillati > Actinomycetota > Actinomycetes > Micrococcales > Promicromonosporaceae > Promicromonospora > Promicromonospora sp. NPDC023987. The sequence continues at coordinate 18,874 of NZ_JBEZZF010000086.1, forward strand.
TGAGCTGCGCGCCGAACAGCAGCCCCGCGAGGGCCGGGACGACGAGAGCCGGCACCATGACCGCGAGCGCCAGGCCGTAGGAGGCGAAGAGCTCACGCGCCGAAGCGGGCCGTAGCCGCCACAGCCGGGCCAGCTGGTCGCGCCCGAGCACCACGAGGACGGCGACCAGGCTGGCGAGGGCCGGCACGTATCGGCCGGCCAGGACGACGGCGTTCGGTACGTCCTGGCCGACGATCAGGAACGGGATGCAGATCGCGGTGATCAGGACGAAGGCGGTGGTGACCGCTACCACCGCGGCACGGGACTCGGTTCGGGTGCGCATGGTGGCAAGTCTTCTGCCGGCCCGGGGCCGGACACATCGGGGAGACCCCTGGCTGATCCCTGGTCGGTCTGCGGCCCTCCCAGGCTTGTCCCTGAGTAGGTAGTTGCCCTACTTGTCCTGGCACCGCGCGCTTTCTAGCGTCGATGACGTCGCACCCCGGCACACAGGAGCAATCCAGGGAAATCCCAACTTCACACCACGAGGTGAGCCCCATGAGAGTCACCGCACTGCGCACTCCCGTCGCCAGAGCCTTCCTCGGCGCTCTCGCCGTCCTGGCCCTGACGCTCACGGCGCTGGTCGCCGCACCGCGCTCCATGACCCCCACGGCGGAGGCCCACGGCTGGGTCGTGTCCCCGCCGAGCCGCCAGGACCACTGCGCCAAGCGCACGGTGAGCTGGACCTGCAACGGCGTCGAGTACGAGCCGCACAGCGTCGAGGCACCCAAGGGCTCGATGCTCTGTTCCGGAGGGAGCCGCTTCACCACCCTCGACAACGACTCGCTGCCCTGGCCCCGCACGACCATCGGCAGCACGCAGACCTTCCAGTGGACGCTCACTGCCAGGCACCGCACGTCCACCTGGGAGTACTTCGTGGACGGTCAGCTCTTCAAGACCGTGTACGACGGCGGGGCGCAGCCGGGCTCGACCGTCACCCACACGCTGACGGGTCTGCCGAGCGGCAACCACAAGATCCTCGCCCGGTGGAACGTGTTCGACACCGGCAACGCGTTCTACGCCTGTGTGGACGTGAACGTGGGCGGCACGGGGTCGCCCGAGGACCCGACCGACCCGCCCGCCGAGGAGTGCACGGCTGCCGCGTGGGACTCCACCGCGACCTATCTGGGCGGCGACCGGGTCACCTACTCGAACCACGCCTACCAGGCCAAGTGGTGGACGCGGGGCGAGGTCCCGTCGTCCAGCGACGTCTGGGTGAACATGGGCGCCTGCTGACCGGACGACGGCCGGTGCCCGACGTCGGGCACCGGCCCGGGCCCGGCGCCCGCCCAGACGGGAGCGGGCGCCCGGCCGCAATGAACCACCAAGTGGGGCAATCGCACG
>NZ_JBEZZF010000087.1:0-19594 GCF_040639055.1 Promicromonospora sp. NPDC023987
ACGGCCGCGGCAACGCCTGGACGACGGCCGCGCGCACGGTCCAGGACGGGTCGCCCGACGGCGGACGCACCGGCACCGAGCCGCTGCCGGAGGGCCCTGGGGCTCACAGACCGGCGAGCAGGTCCTCCATCGTCTGGATCTCGCTGGACTGGGTACTGACGATGGTGCTGGCCATCTCGATGGCGGCCGCGTTCGAGCCGTCCTCGATCTCCGCCTGGGCCATCTCGACGGCTCCCTGGTGGTGGACGATCATCTGCTCCAGGAACAGCCGACCGGCTTCAGCGCCTTCGGCACCGTCGAGCGCCTGCATGTCCTCCTCGCTCATCATCCCGTCCATGGACTCGTCACCCATGTCGCCGTGGTCCATGTTCATGGACTCGTCCGGCTGCGGGGCGCCCCACTCGTCGAGCCAGATGTTGAGCTGCGCGATCTCCGGGTCCTGGGCTGCCTTGATCTGCGTGGCCAGGTCGGTGATCTCGGGGTCGATCCCCTCCTTACCGAGGATGACGTCGGACATCTCGATGGCCTGCTCGTGGTGGGGGATCATCATCTGCGCGAACATCACGTCCGCGTCGTTGAACGCCTCGCCATCATGGACGCCGTCCGAGGATGATGGACTCTCGGACGCGGACATGCCGGGCATGTCCATCGTCGGGTCGTCGGAGCCCGCGCAGGCAGAGAGGGCCAGGGCGGTCGCCAGCACGAGGCTGGGCGCAAGGATGCGCTTCATGGTTCAAAGGCCTTTCGGTTCGAAGTAGCTGACACACGGCGCGGCCTCGAAGGGTCGCGAGACGGCCGGCCTGCAAGTGGTCGGCGAGCGTGTGCTTCTACGTCCGAGAAATGCCCAATGCGTGTAATGACGGCGCTGGTGCTGGGCGCGAGTGCGGCATGTCCACGAGGATCCGTCGGGCGAGCGGCAGCAGTGTCGCGTTGAGGAAGCTCGCTGGCGGTGCGGCGAGAGTCAGCAGGACGACGAGCACCATGAGGCACATCGCCGTCGTCATGTCGTGCGCGTCGTGCGAGCCACAGCCCGTCGGACAGCCCCCGGCCCCGCCGGCGGAGTGTGCTGCGGGGGCGTCCGGTTGGGTCGGGTGAACAGCCTGCGCTGCTGTTGCTCCGGACCGGCCAGGCTGCTCGAGAGCGTGCGCCGTAACCAATCCGGGCGGCGGGAGGTGAGCGCTGGGTGAGCCGCTCATCGAGTGCATCGACACTACGCCCCCGATCACCACAGCGATCAGGAGCACACCGGTGGCGCCTCGCTGAGATGTGGTGAGCAGCGACCGGAGGGTGGCGATGACGTTCATGACTGGTTCAGCCTAGGCGCAGATGGCGGGTTGTGCGTGCGCTCAGCCACGGGAGGTCGAATGCCCGAGTTCTCGGGGCGTATCCATGAGCCAGGTCGCGACGGCCCTTGCCGTGACTGGTAGGACGTGCGGTCACTGCGCGATGTCCGTGACAAAGGAGGTCACTCAGGTATGGGAGTCGAGGGCGTGATGGTCAGCGCATCGACGGGGCGCCTCGAAGTACGAGTTCGGCTCCGGTGGACGACTCGAACGCGCTGGCGAGGCTGGTTACAGCGCGCAGAGAGCATCAGCACGCCCGCACGCCACGCATCCACACCTGACCCGATCCCAACGTGTAAGGACTACTCATGTCGCACGGGCACACCCACGGCCACGGTGACGCGGACGACGGTGCTGCACCGGCCGCCGCTTGCGGGCACGCCGCGGACACCAGCGGACTGAACACCGAGGGCGTCGCGGACTGGCCCGTCATGCCCGGTAGCTCCGTCATCAAGGTCGACGCCGAGGCAGCAGGTCTGTTCCGCGACCATGACGGCGCCCGGTACTGGTTCTGCTGCGACGCGTGCGGGCCGTTGTTCGACGCCGACCCCGAGCGGTACGTCGCTGCGGCCTGACCGCCGACGGTCGTGGGCGACCACCTGGCCGCCCACGACCGCCCATCTTGCCCATTCACCCGATCCAGCGAAGGCTGTCCACCATGAGCCAGGACCACCAGCACCACCACGAGCCGACCGGCGGAAAGACCACCGGACACAGCGAGCACTCTCACAACCCGGCTGCCACTTCCGGTAATGAAGTGCACGAGGAGCATGGCGGGCCCGATCTGCACAGCCACGACCACGTCAGCCACCGCAACACTGGTCCGGCGCACGACCGGCATGGCGGAGCCGATGAGCACGCGATGCATGCCGACCACACCGGTCACGGCGGTCACGGCGGTCACGGCGACCATGTCGGCCAGTTCCGGCGCCTGTTCTGGATCATGCTCGTGCTGGCCGTGCCGGTAGTGGCGCTGTCGGGCATGTTCGCGATGATCCTCGGCTACACCCTGCCGGACGTGCCGGGCCTGGCCTGGATGTCCCCTGTGCTCGGCACGGTGATGTACGTGTGGGGCGGATGGCCGTTCCTGACCGGCGCGGTATCGGAGATCCGCGCACGCAAGCCCGGGATGATGCTGCTCATCGGGCTGGCGATCACGGTCGCCTTCTTTGCCTCCTGGGGCGCGAGCCTGGGGCTGCTGGACCATCAGCTCGACTTCTGGTGGGAGCTGGCGCTGCTGATCGTGATCATGCTGCTCGGCCACTGGATCGAGATGCGGTCACTGGCCCAGACGACCTCGGCGCTGGACTCGCTGGCGGCGCTGCTGCCGGACGAGGCGGAACGCGTCGAAGGCGACGACGTGGTCACCGTGGCGCCGTCCGACCTACGGGTGGGTGACGTCGTGGTCGTGCGCCCGGGCGGGCGGGTACCCGCCGACGGCCAGGTCGTGCAGGGATCAGCCAGTATGGACGAGTCGATGATCACCGGAGAGTCACGCCCGGTACGTCGCAGCGACGGGGACCCTGTGGTCGCCGGCACTGTCGCGACCGACTCTGGGGTGCGCGTCCAGGTCACCGCCGTGGGCCAGGACACTGCTCTGGCCGGGATCCAACGTCTTGTCACCGACGCCCAGAACTCCAGCTCCCGGGCGCAGCGGCTGGCCGACACCGCCGCCGGGTGGCTGTTCTGGTTCGCCCTGGGCGCCGGCGTGATCACCGCGCTGGTCTGGTCGGTCATCGGGATGCCGGATGCCGCCGTCGTACGCACGATCACCGTGCTGGTCATCGCCTGCCCCCACGCGCTCGGCCTGGCGATCCCGCTGGTCGTGTCCATCGCGACCGAGCGGGCGGCACGTGGTGGCGTGCTGATCAAGGACCGGCTCGCCCTGGAGAGCATGCGCACGGTCACGTCCGTGCTGTTTGACAAGACCGGCACGCTCACCAAGGGTCAGCCGACCGTCACCGAGGTCCACCCCGCCGGCGACAACGACACGACCACCGTCCTGGCTCTGGCCGCTGCTGCCGAGTCCGACTCCGAGCACCCTCTGGCGCGCGCGATCGTACAGGCCGCACGCTCCCGCGGCCTCCAGGTCCTCGGCGCCTCCCAGTTCACCTCGTCTCCTGCCGTGGGCGTCAGCGCGACCGTCGACGGTCGGCAGGTCGCCGTGGGCGGCCCCTACCTGCTCGACCAGCACGGCGCCCGCGAGCTGGAGGTCGGCGACCGGTGGCGTGCAGACGGTGCGATCATCCTGCACGTGCTCGTCGACGGTCAGGTCGCCGGTGCGCTCAAGCTCGCCGACGAGATCCGTCCCGAGTCCCGCGAGGCTGTCGAGGCGCTGCACGCCCAGGGTGTGCAGGTCGTCATGATCACCGGCGACGCCGAGGCCGTGGCCAAGACCGTCGCCGACGAGCTCGGCATCGACAGGTACTTCGCCGGGGTTCGGCCGGAGGACAAGTCCGCGAAGGTACGGCAGCTGCAGGACGAAGGGCGCAAGGTCGCGATGGTCGGCGACGGAGTCAACGACGCCCCGGCCCTCGCTCAGGCCGACGTCGGGATCGCGATCGGTGCAGGGACCGACGTCGCGATCGCGTCCGCGGGCGTGATCCTGGCCAGCGACGACCCGCGCTCGGTGCTCTCGGTGATCGAGCTGTCCCGTGCGAGTTACCGCAAGATGAAGCAGAACCTGTGGTGGGCAGCCGGGTACAACCTCATCTCCGTACCCCTTGCAGCGGGTGTGCTCGCCCCGATCGATTTCGTCCTGCCGATGTCCGTCGGCGCGGTCCTCATGTCGCTCTCCACCGTCGTGGTCGCGCTCAACGCCCAGCTGCTGCGGCGGCTCGACCTGCGCCCGAGAAAGTGAGCGGCACGTTGTTGAGCCGCGACACGGGCATGTGAGACTGTCCCGGTGATCTGTGCTGCGGCGTCCGGAAGGTGGGAGCGATGAGTGATTCCGTCGTGTCGTCGCGACCCACCTCCGGCGCCGCAGCCGTCGGGCTCGCGTTCTCGGTAGTCCTGGCGACGCACTGGTTGCACGGCGGGATGCTTGAACGCGCCGGTCTGGTGTCCTCGGCGGTGTCCGCCACAATGCTGGCACTTGCACCAGTGGTGCTGGCCATGCTGGCCGTGGTGGGCCTGACCGGCGCAGGTAGGATCGCCTCGCGCGGCTCGCATTTGGACACCCGCCCTGGAGGGTCAAGCAATGCGCGGGCTGCCGCGTTGGACATCGCATTCGTCGCGCTCGTGGCGTCGCTCGCCCTTGACTCTCTCTACGTGCTGGACGGTGCCGTCCTGCACGCCGCGCCGCTCGCGCTTGCACTTGCTGGCGCCGCCGTCGTCCAGGCGTGTGGTGCCGCTGCCGCCTACCTGGCCTGCCGCCAGATCCGGGTGGTCCTGCACCGACTCGCGCACCAGCCCCGTGTAGCACCGGCCGACCGGACCAGCGGGGCGCCGGAGCAGACTTCCCACCCGCTCTTCACGCTGTGGACCGGCCTGCCAGGCGGATCCCGCGCACCACCTTCGATCACTTCCCTCGCCTGATCCTCATCCTGTCGTAGCGACCTCGCACGGGCGTACCTACCGTCGCGGGTTGCGTGTCGTACGCGGACGGGTGCCGCCCGAGTGCAACGCACCGGGCCGTCGCGGCCGTTCCGGGGAAGTGAAGAGAGAAGTGAACCCAGAATCATTGCGCTCGCCCATGCGCGCGAGTCGCACCGCCCTGCTCGGCAAACGGCCGTGAGGCCTGCCGGCGAAACCAGACAGCACCGAATCATCGGCATTGACGCCGCACGGGGCCTTGCCCTGCTCGGGATGATCATCGTCAACGTCGGACCCGTTAACCCGCAGTCCCTCCCTGAACGTCTCTACCTGCTGCCCTACGGGCGGGCATCTGTGCTCTTTGTCGTCGTAGCCGGCATCGGGATGGGATACCTCCTGAACCGGCGGCCGGAGCGGGAACGGTGGTCAACCGTCACCTGGCGTGCCCTGCTCCTGTTCACGGGAGGCGTCGCACTCCAAGGGCTGACCGACCGGGTCAACGTCATCCTGCCCACCTATGCCGTCCTGTTCCTGCTGGCACCGCTGCTATGGCGGCTACCCACACGGACCTTGCTCCCGGGGGCCGGAATCGCGCTCACACTTGTGGGGCCGGCCACCATCGTCGGCCACGAGATGATCCGGCCCGCACCCCATCTGCTCGACCCGGTCACCCTCGGCACTGGACCGTGGGAAGCGGCGCACTCGCTCGCTCTGACCGGTCCGTATCCCTTGGCGAGCTGGACCGTGCCGTTCGTCGCCGGCCTGTGTGTCGCCCGGCTGGACCTCACCAATACGCAGGTCCTGCGTCGCCTTGCCATCGGCGGCGCGGCGGTAGCAGTAGGAGCCGCCGCCGTCTCCCAGCTGACGTACGCGCTCATCGGGCCCGCAGCGAACCGCGGCCCGTGGCGGCTGCTCACCGGAGCCGCACACGGCCAGATGCCGTTGTGGCTGGTCAGCAGCATCGCAGGAGCACTCGCCATGGTCGCGGCGTGCTCCCTGATCTTGCGCCGGTCGAACCAGTCGAGAGTCCTCGGCTGGCTGGTCGAGTGCGGCCGACTCTCACTGACTCTCTACGTGGCCCATTTTGTGGTGCTCGCACTGATCAAGCCAGAACAGGGCTTCACGTTCGGAGAAGGCCTCCTGGTCAGCGCCGCCCTCGTGTCCGCCGTGCTCACGTTCGCCGTCCTGTGGGAACGGACAAGGTGGCCCGGCCCGCTCGAACGACTACTGCGCACTACCTGGCTCTACCAACCCGCAGCGCCCACGCGCACCCAGAAGCAGACAACCCTCAGTTCGGAAAGGACCAAGCAACAGTGACGAAGAGTGATCAGAGCAGACGGCCCGGCATCGTGGCGGCATTCGTGACCGCCGCAGTCGCAGTAGGGCTCAGCGCCTGCGCGGCGACATCGCCCCCGCCTCCGCCTCGCCAGACCCCGACCACGGCGATCTCGCCCTCAGCCCCCGCGCCTGAGCCTGAGCCGGCGCTGGGCGGCTACGGGGTCAGCGCCGGGCACCCACTGGCCGCCGAGGCCGGGGACCAGATGCTCCAGCGCGGCGGCACCGCGGTGGACGCGGCGATCGCCGCCGCGTTCGCCGACGCCGTCATGCAGCCCGCCAGTTCAGGAATCGGCGGCGGAGGCGTCTCGATCGTCGTCGCGGACGGCGAAGCGAGCAACTACGAGTACCGCGAGGTGGTCAACCAAGCCGGCCAGATCCCTGAAAGTGGTGCGGGGGTCCCGGGCTTCGTCGCCGGGATGGAACGCCTGCACCGCGACCACGGGAGCCTGCCGTGGGCCGACCTGCTCGCCCCCGCGATCCAGATCGCCGACAAGGGCGGGCCGGTCTCGCGCTACCTCGCCTCCTCGATCAACAGCCCGTACGGCCAAGCCATCACCGGATCCCTGCCACAGTTTCAGCGCGAGGACGGCACGCCCCTGCAGGAGGGCGACCTGCTGGTCCAGACAGACCTGGCCGAGACCATGAACAATCTCGCCGAAGAGGGCCCCGAATCCGTCTACACCGGCACCCTCGCCCAGATACTGAGCCAGACCCCAGGGATCGACAAAGAAACCCTGGCCGCCTACCAGGTCGACGTCTTCGAACCCGCCGCGGGCCCGGTAGGCGAGTACACGATGCTCTCCGGGGCGCCGGCCCTGCCCGGCGCGGCCATCATCCAGATGGTGCAGATCGCAGAAGCCTCCGGGATCGCCGACGTCGAGCCCGACTCACCCGAGTTCGTCGACCTTCTGTCCCGAGCCTGGCAGGTCGCCGACGCCTCCGTGCAGCAGCACTTCGGCGACCCCCGCTTCGTGGACGTCCCGGTGGAACGGCTGACCGATCCACAGGAGAACGCGCAGATCGCCGCCACCCTGCCCAACGCCACCGAGACGACGGACAGATCAGCCGCGCTCGGCGGCTACGAGAGCGCGCCCAACACCACGCACATCTCCGTGATCGACGCCGACGGAGTGGCGGTCTCGATGACCAACACCATCACGAACTACTGGGGAAGCGGGCAGTACGTCGCCGGGTTCTTCCTCAACGACCAGCTCGAACGGTTCAGCGACATCGGCGCAGCCAGCACGAACCTGCCCGAGCCCGGGCGCCGCTCGGTGACCTGGAGCTCGCCCACCATGCTCCTCGACGCGCAACAACGGCCCGTGCTCGTGATCGGAACCCCAGGAGGCCGCCAGATACCCAGCACCACCGCTAGCGTCATCACCCGCTGGGCCCTGCACGGCCAGCCACTGAAGACCGCGATCCCCGCCGGCCGATTCATCCTGACCGACGGCGAACTGCGCCTGGAGACTCCACGGCTCGCCGACGGAACGCGCGCGTTGGGCTACGACGTCGTCGTAGCGGACGAGGCATCCCAGGCCAACTACGGCTCCGTCCAGGCACTCGCTGTCGACTGGGAGACCGGCGGGGTGAGCAGCTTCGCCGACAAACGACGATCGGCAGGCTTTGTTGTGGGCAGAGCGGACGGCTGACGCGAGAGCGTCGGTCACGCGGCCAACCCTTTTCGGTTCGGTTGCTTCCTGTCGGGAGTCTGTTCAGCCGATCGTGCTCAGCAGCTCCCGGCAGGCGGTCTCGCAGGCGCGGCAGGCCTCGCCGCACACCCGGCAGTGCTCGTGCATGCTCGCGTGCTGCTCGCACTCGTCCCCGCACGCCTTGCACGCGGCGATGCAGGCCTCCAGCAGCGCGCGACTGATGTTCGCGTCATAGCCGGTGTGCCGCGACAGCACCCGAGCAGTCGCGTCACAGACGTCGGCGCAGTCCATATTCGTCCGGACGCACTTGCGCAGGTCGGCGACCATCTCCTCGCTCAGACACGCGTCCGCGCACGCGGTACACGCTTGGGAGCACTCGACGATCGACTCGATCGCGCTCGCAAGCAACGTACGGTCAAGGTTCATCGACTTCGGATAGGTCTCGAGCATCTCGCTGGTCTTCATGGCGTCTCTCCTCAGGGTGCTCTGAGGCGTCGCTACCGTCGGGCCACGTCGCCGCTTCCGTGTTCACGGTAAGAACGCACTTGGCGACTCGCAATCGGCCCGGCCCTGAGCGTGCGATTCTTCTGTCCTCGCCCCGCAGGTCCGGCCTGAACTGGGCAGTCCGATCAGGATGCGGTCATCGCCGGAGCGCTGAGGGTCAGGTCGTGCACGACGGTGGTGGCCTCAGCGACCAGCGCACTCGCTGCTCCGCCGACGACGGCTCGCTGTCAAGGACCGTGTAAACTGTGTGGACCATCTGATCGGGTGGAACCTGTGCGGTGCGGCCGTAATCGTCATTGTTTCGATCACGGTCGCATCGCCATTTCCTGGGCGATATCCGGCGCACGATTCTCGTTACGACGATCATGCCGCAAGGGCCCCGCAGTGCTGGACCGAATCACGGAGAATCGCCCAATACCGGGCGATTCGCTACCCAGCGGCTCGCTGAGGCCGGCGCGGTCGGGTCCAAGGGCGACTCGTATGGCAATGCGATGGCCGAGGCGCCCAACTCGCTGTTGAAGGCCGAGCTCGTTCGGGACAAGGGGCCCTGGCGCGGCCTGGACGACCTCGAGATCGCGACCGTGGAATGCATAGGCTGGTACAACAACCGACGTCTGCACGGCGAGCTCGGACACATCCCACCCGCCGAGTACGAAGCACTACACGCCGCGACCGACCCGGTCACGGCAAGCCTGGAAACCAGCTAACCAGTTCTCCATCAAGTTCGGGGCTTGACAGAGCGCGTGGTGGCGGGCCTGGCCACCGCGCTACGGGTCGGGGCGCTGACCGCTGACACCGTTGCCCTGGAAGCGCCACTCCTCCATCACCGGGCCAGGCCGCCGGAAAGCCCGGCGAGTACCGGGCCGGCGGCGAGCCCCAGGGCCAGGGCCACCACCGAGCCGGCCACGGCGACCAGTACGGCGGGACGCACGGGCCGGGGGCGGTCGGCGGGCCGCACCGCGACCTCCGGGCGGGCGAAGGCCGCCCGGATCCAGCGCAGGTAGAAGGCAAGGCTCACGACGGTGAGTACGGCGGCGAGCACCACGAGCCAGGCCCAGCCCCCTGCCCAGGCCGCGGAGAAGACGGTCAGCTTGCCGACGAACACCGCGGTGGGCGGCGTCCCGACCAAGCCGAGCATCGCGATCACCAGGGCCGTCGCGCTGACCGGATGGTCGCGGGCCAGGCCGGCCCAGTCCGCCATCCGGCGCCGGTCGGGATGGGCGGCCGCCACTGCGAACGCGACGAGGTTGGTGGCAGCGTAACCGGCGAGGTACAGGCCGAGGGCGGGCAGCGCCGCAGGCGTGGTGACGGCAGCGGCGGCCATCAGCAGAAAGCCGACCTGGGCGACGGCGGACCACCCGAGCAGCCGGCGGACGTCGTCCTGCCCCAGGGCGGCGAGGTTCCCCACCGTCATGGAGGCCGCCGCCAGCACCGCGACCGCCCAGCCTGCCGCCACCGCCAGACCGTCCAGGGCGTCGACGACGCGGGCGATCGCGAGGACCGCACCGATCTTGGGCACCGTGGTGACGAAGGCCGCCGCGGTCACGCCGGAGCCCTGCGCGGCGTCGGGCAGCCAGAAGTGACCGGGGACGGCGCCCGCCTTGAACGCCAGGCCTGCCAGCAGCGCGACCAGGCCGAGCGAGTACCCGGCGGGAGGAGCGTCCACGAGTCCCGTGCGCAGGTCCGCATACCCGGTGGCGCCTCCGAGGCCGGACAGCACCACCACCCCGAGCAGCATCGTGGTCCCGAGCACCGCGCCGAGCAGGTAGGTCTTCAGCGCGGCCTCGGCGGCAGTACCGGTGTGCGGCAGGCCGACCAGAGCGTAGACGGGGATCGAGGCGAGGAGGTACCCGGCGGCCAGCACGGCCAGGTCGCTCGCCCCGGCCAGCACCACCGTGCCGGCCGTGCCCAGCAGCAGGAGCATGTAGGTCTCCGCCTCCCGAGTGGTCCGGGCGAGCTCGCCAGCGCCGAGCCACAGCACCGCGGCGCATGCCAGCGGTGCAACGACCCGCGCGACGGCGGTGGCGGCGTCCAGCGCGTAGCTGTGCTCGAAGATCGTGCCGGTCCCGGCCACCAGGGCCGTCGCCGCGGAGGCGAGCAGCGCGCCGCTGGCCACCCACCGCGTGACGGGCAGGCGTCTGCGGGGCAGGTACGAGCCGAGCAGCAGCACGACGACGGCCCCCGCGACCAGGATGCCTTCCGGTGCCAGGGCACCGTAGTCGTGGCCGCTCACTGTCGGCTCCGGGCGCTGAGCATCGGTGTCACCCGCCCAGTGCGGTGATCACGGACTCGGCGAACGGCCGGATCACGCCGAGCAGCGGACCAGGCACCAGTCCGAGGGCGAGCGACAGGACCAGCAGCGGGCCGGCGGCGGCCAGCTCGGGCCCGGTCAGGTCGGCGAAGCCCCGCGTGTCCGGCCCGTCCCGGCCGGTGAACATCCGGTGGAAGGCGCTGAGAAAGAGCGCGGCCGTCAGCAGGATCCCGGCCAGCGCGAGGGCGGCGACCCAGGTGGCGGCGATGCTGCCGGTGAAGATCTGGAACTCGGCTACGAACCCGGACAGGCCAGGGAGGCCGAGCGAGGCCAGGGCACCGACGGCGAACAGCGCGGTGTACCGGGGCGCGGTCCGGGCCAGGCCGCCGAACCGGTCCATCTCGTAGGTGCCGGCGCGGTCGTAAAGGGTGCCGGCGAGCAGGAAGAGTGCGCCGGTGATCAGCCCGTGGCTGACCATCTGGGTGACCGCACCGGTGATCGCGATCTGGCGGGCGGCGGCCGTGTCCGGCGCGACGAGGCCGGCGGCGCCCACGGCGAGCACCACGTAGCCCAGGTGGTTCACCGACGTGTAGGCGATCATCCGCTTGAGGTTGGTCTGCGCCAGGGCCACCAGCGCGCCGTACAGCACCGAGACCAGGCCGACGACGAGGATCGCCCACGCCCAGGAGCGCCACGCGTCAGGCAGCAGCGGCATGGCCACCCGCAAGAAGCCGTACGTGCCCATCTTCAGCAGGACGCCGGCCAGGATGGCCGACCCGATCGCAGGGGCATCGGTGTGCGCGGGAGGGAGCCACGTGTGGAACGGCACGACGGGGGTCTTGATGGCCAGGCCGAGCAGGATCGCGCCCAGCACGAGGCCGCCGCCGAGCGTCGCCCCACCCTGTGCCTGCGCGACGAGCGCCGGGATGTCGAACGTGTGCGGGTCCGCGCCCAGGTAGAGCCCGATGAACCCGACCAGCAGGGCCAGCGAGCCCAGGAACGTGTAGAGGAAGAACTGCAGCGCCGAGCGCCGGTGGTCGGCGTGCCCCCAGCCGGCGATCACCGCATACATCGCCACGATGGACAGGTCGAAGAAGAGGAAGAACAGGATGAGGTCCTGGGCGGAGAACAGCCCGAGGCAGGTGGTCTGCAGGGCGAGGAACAGCGCGCCGAGCCTGGGCACCCGGTCCGATTCTCGTAGCGCCCAGACGGCGCAGGCCACGAACAGCACGTCCGTGACCAGCAACATCGGCAGCGACAGTCCGTCGACCCCGACGTGGTAGGACACGCCGGCGCTCGGGATCCACGCGGTCCGCTCGGCGAACGCGAGCCCCCCGGGGCCGGGGGTGCGGTAGCCAGCGGTCAGGACGAGCAACAGGACGAGGTCCACCACCGTCGTGGCCAACCACAGCGCCCGGGCAGCCCGGGGCGCCGGTCGCCCGAAGACGAGGACGGCCGCGCCGACCAAGGGCAGGAAGATGATTGTCGAGAGCATCATGGCCTCACCACCGCGAGCAGGACGGCGCCGGCGGCGAGCAGGGTCGCTGCGGCACCGAGGTACTGGTGCACCTGACCGGTCTGGGGGCGTAGCACGGCGCGACCCGCGGAGCCCACGGACCGCGCGAGGCGTCGCACCGCGGCGTCGAAGGCGCTCAGGTCGAACCGGCCCGTCGCCGCCGCGCCCGCCCCGGTTGCGCGGGCCGTAGCCACGACGGCCGCGTCGAATACGCTCACGTCGAACCGTCCGGCCGCGGCCGCGACGGCCCGCGTCGCCCGGGCCGTGGCGATGACGGTGGCGTCCAGACGGCGGTCGAACCGGTCGGCGAGTCGCGCCAGGGCCGCGACCGGCCGCACCACCGTGGCGTGGGCGGCAGCCTCCAGCGACCACCACCGGGCCGCCCCCAGGACGGGCGGAGGGACCCGGCGGAGCACGAGGCCGAAGGCGACCAGCGCCAGCCCCGCGGAGACCGCCATCTCGGCCGCCCCGGGAATGCTGCTGCCGCTGGCCCCGACGAGCCGCTCCAGGGCATGCGCCACCCTCGGCACGAGCAAGGTCACGGGAAGGAGTGCGCCGACGCCGAGCGCGGCCAGGGCGGGTACCGCCCTGGCCGGCACGTGGCGGGTGCCGCGCTCCTCGGTGTCCCACCCCGCCCCGTGCTTGGGCCGATCCGTCGGACCGCCCCAGACCGCGCGGACGGCGACCGCCGCATACCCGGCGGAGAGCACGGCCGCGACGAGCCCCGCGGCGTAGAGCCAGCCGCTGTGCTCCGCCGCGGCCGCGAGCACGTGGTCCTTGGTGACCCACAGCCCCAGCGGCGGCAGGCCAGCCAGCGTCAGGGCGGCGAGCGTGAACAGCGCACCCACCGGGCGCCACCACCGCGCCACGCCGGCCAGCGCGTCGAGCCGTTTCGTGCCGAGCGCCGTCAGCCACAGACCCGCGACCAGGAAGAGCAGCGCCTTGGTGGCGGCGTGACCGACCAGGTGCTCGGACCCGCCCGCGACGTCGCCCACGCCCGCGGCCAGCACGACGAACCCGAGCTGGGCGGCCGTCGACGCGGCCAGGAGCTGCTTGAGGTCGCGCTGTGCCATGGCCACGACACCCAGCGCCACCGCCGTCAGCGCGCCGACCCAGGCCGTGAGGGTGGCGGCCCACGGCGTGGCCGCGAGCACCGGCTCGGTGCGCAGCAGCAGGTATCCGCCCATCGCCACCATCGTCGCCGAGTGCAGCAGCGCGCTCACCGGGCTCGGCCCGAGCATCGCCCGGGAGAGCCAGAAGCTGAACGGGAGCTGCGCCGCCTTGCCGAGAGCCGCGACGACCAGCCCGGCGGCCGCCACGTCGCGCCACGGCGACGGCAGTGCGGGCAGCGCGGCCAGGGACAGGCCGGCCCCCGCACCGCCGTCGGTCGCCGCCCCGGCCGCCGCCGCACCTGCCGCGACGTACAGGCCCAGGTCCGCCGAGCGCGTGGTGAGGAACGCCGTCACCCCGGCCGACGTGCGGGCCTGGTCGCGCCAGTGGAAGCCGATCAGGGCCCACGACGCGGCGCCCATCACCTCCCAGCCCAGCAGCAGGGCGGGCAGCGTCGTGGCGGTGAGGGTGAGCAGCACGGCGGCGACGAACAGGAGTATCAGGCCGTGGAAGCGCGCCGCGGGACGGATCCGCTCGGCGACGGCGACCACGAGCACCAGGAGTGCCACCCCTGCGACCGCGGGCAGGAGGAGCGCAGACAGGCCGTCGACGCCGAGCCCGAAGCCGCCCCCGGGGACGAAGGACCAGGCGACCTCAGGGCGGACGACGGCGGCGACGACGGCCAGCAGCACGGTCAACGCCGCTGTCGTCAGGACCGCCGCGGTGACGCGGCCGCGCGCCCGGGCGCCGACGTCCGGGGTGGCGCCGGCCGACGCCCGGCGCACCGCCAGACCGAGCAGCACGGTACCGACCAGCGCCGGAACGCCGACCAGTGCGAGGAGCCAGGCGCCGCTCATCGGTTCAGCTCCGCCGCCATGTCGGTCATGTCGGTGCCGCGCCGGCGATGCAGCAGGAGTGCGACGGCGAAGCCCATCGCCATCTCCACGGTCATGGCGGCGATCACGACCAGGAGCAGTACCTGTCCGTCGGGCGTCGGGCTGGTGAACCACCAGAAGGCGCCACCGGCCAGGACGACCGCGTTGATCATCAGTTCGATGCCCATCATCACCATGACGACGACCTGCTGGGACAGAGCGCCCCAGAGGCCCACGCTGAACAGGGCGGCCGCTACCACAAGCACCAGGGAGAGCGTCATCGGCCCACCCCGCCGTCGATCGGGTCGTCCGGGTGGTCCGCGGCGAGGTCTGCCCCGTAGCGCTGGTAGCGGTTGCGCGGGTGGCCCAGCACCAGGGCGCCGACGATGGTCGCGAACAGCACCGGGCTGACCGTGAGCATCACGAGCATCTTGGACCCCATCACCGCCTCGCCGAGGCTCCGGGTGGTGTCGGCGACCGGGGCCTCTACCGCACCGGGCCACGGCACCAGCAGCGCCGCGGCGGCGAGGCCCACGAACACCAGCCCTGCGATGACGGCGGCAGAACGCTTGCCGTGCACCATCGACATCGGCATCAGGGCCGGGTTCATCCCCATCAGCATGATCATGAAGAGCGCCATGATCGCCATCTCCATGACCATCATGAGGATCACGATCACCCCGAGGTAGTCCAGGGCGAAGGTGAGCAGCATCAGACCGACGGCCACGAAGGAGGCCGCCAGCGCGTAGGTGGCCCGCGCCATGGAGTCAGTACGGAACACGGTGACACCGGCGGCAACGGCGACCACCGCGCTGATCCAGAACACGATCGCTTCGAGCACTACGCACCTCCCAACGCGACGACAGCGGCGACCAGCACCTGCAGCACCGTCACCGGGAGCAGCACGACCCAGCCCAGCTCCGCGAACCGCTCAGGCCGGATCAGCGGTAACCGGCCCGCGGCCAGCTCCAGGAACATCAGCACGGCGAGCGCCTTGAGCACGGTCCACACCACCGGGCCCAGTAGCGGGCCCGCCCCGCCACCGAGGAACAGGGGCACGGCCATCAGCGCCCCGGCGGCCAGCACGAGGTGGCGCCCGGCCAGCATGAGCCATCGGTCGACGCCGGACGTCTCGGCGAGCACGCCGCCGGCGAGGTCCGCGTGGGCGGCGACGGCGAACGGCCCCCAGGAGCTGAACGCCAGGGTGCTGAGCAGATACACGGCGAACGCGACGGGCATCCAGACGGCGAACCACAGGCCGTGCTGGGCGGCCGCGACGTCCGCGACCCGCAGGCTGCCGGCCGCGACGGCGGGCGCGGTGAGCGCGAACATCAGGGGCAGCTCGTAGGCGAGGGCCAGGCCGAGGAAGCGGTGCCCCGCGATCAGGGGGTGAGCGCTGTTCGGGCCCCACCCGGCCAGCCACCACAACGCCCAGAGCAGCACGTCCATCGCGTTGAACCACACGATGCCGACCGGGCTGTCGGCGAGCACAACGGGGCCGATCGGCACCACGACCACCATGAGCACCGCCACCACGGGGATGCCGCCGATCGCGACGTGCCACAGCACCCGGTCCGCGGCAACGGGGACGCGCCGGCGTTGCCGCAGCAGCCTGCTCGTCTCGGTGAACGGGCTGATGACGCCCGCGAGCACGGCACCGCCGCGCATCCGCGTGGCCGAAACTCCGGCCACGACGGCGCCGGCGGAGGCAAGGGCGAGGAGCCCCAACGGCACCAGCGCCGCCCAGACGGGCGCGGCCTGCGTGATGTCAGGCATGGGCAACCGCCCGCGCGTCCAGGGCGAGGCTCGCGACCAGGAGGCGGAGCGTGCCCAGCTCCTGCCCGACCGCGAGGTCCGCGAGGGCTTCCGGCTCCTCGGCAGGTTCCCGACCGACCGGGTGTGCCGGATTGCGCAGGAGCGCCGCCGCGGCGTCCAGCAGGGCGAGCAGCCGCAGCCGCACCACGCGGCCGGCGCTCGGCCGAGGGGCGGCCCGGCGCCGACCCGGCCCTTGGAGGGACCAGCGCAGCAGCACCGACCGGCGCACCCGCCGGGCGAGGCGCTCCAGGGCGTCGGCGACCGGCCCGGGCGCACGGCCGTCGAGCAGATCATCACGCGCCCGGCGGGCTGACGCCGCCGCGACGCCCCAGCCGGCCAGGTCGAGCACCGTCGCGGCCGCGTCCGCGAGCAGCGCTGCATGCGGGACCGGGCCGTCCGGCCCGCTCCGGTCGCCCGGCCCGCCCAGGTCGGCCGGCCCGCCCAGGTCGCCTGGACTGCCGGACGCCGGCGCGGCCACCGTCTCCAACGCCGTGACGACGTCGCCGTGCAGAGTTGTTCGCAGCACCAGTCCGGCGGGCCATCCCGGCAACCCGGGCCCGAGCACCACGTGCCAGGCGTCCATCTCCAGCTCGTCGCGGTCGTCGTCGGCGCCCTCGGCGAGCGGGATCCCGGCCGGTCCGCTCATCTCCATGTCGCCGTGCTCCATCTCGCCGTGGTTCATCTGGTCGTGGCCGCCCCCGTGTTGCATGTCGCTGTGGTCGCCGTGCTCCATCTCATCGTGGCGGTTGTGGTCCATCTCGCCCCGACCCCGTCCGGCCTCCTGCGCCGCGTCGTCGGCTTCACGCGCCAGCACGGCCTGCAGCCCGCCGTCGTCGAGCGCCGCGGCACACCGGGCGAGCGATGCCGCGACGTCGTCGGCCGTCGCGAGGTCGACGCGGGCACGCGGGCCCGGGAGCTGCTGCCACAGCTGTTTCACCGCGGCCGCCTCGGCGTCCGCGGGACTCCCACACACGGCTAGCACGTCGGCGTCGGCCGGGGACCACGCGGCCACCCAGCCGAGGTCACGGAGCGCCCGCTCGACGGCGAGCCGCACCCAGACGCCGTCGGCCACGGCGACCACGAGCACGTGCACGCCCCGGCGGACGGCGAGCGCCGGCGTCATACCCACCGCAGGGCGCCCTCACGCCATGCCCAGAGCACGCCGGCGAGCAGCACGCCGAGGAACGCGAACATCTCGATCACGGCGGCCGGGCCCATCATGCCGGCCACGATCGCCCACGGGTACATGAAGAGCATCTCGACGTCGAACGCGAGGAACAGCAGGGTCAGCGGGTACCAGCGCGCGTGGAAGCGCGAGAGCGCGTGCTCGGCCGGCTCGTGGCCGGACTGGAACGGCAGGGTGGTCAGGGCCGGGGCGGGCGCGCGACCGCGAGCGACGATCCGGACCACGACGATCAAGGCGACGGTGGTCGCCACCGCCACCGCCACCGCGCTCCATCCAGTCATGTGTCGCTCCTTCCCGTGATGCCCGGCGTGTCAGGCCGGTGTGGTCTCGGTGGTTGTCACGCGACGCGGAACCGCTCCGCGTCAGCGCGCAGGTCGAGGCTGTGGCCGTGGCCCGGCCGGGACAGGAGTCAGGCGTCCGTCCCGCACGGCGGGGACACTCTCGGAGAGCATCGGCTCCAGCAGCGCGTGGTCCAGGAGGTAGCCGAGGCTGCGCAGGTTCGGCGCGAAGACTGAGCTGAACGCGACGTTCACCCGGGCCGCAGGTCGCGCTCGACGCGGTCCGCGGCCGCCTCCACCTCGTCATAGCTCGCCACATCGGTCGGAATCGCGAGCGCCCTGCCGCCGAGTCGTTCGACGTCGAGCGCTGCATCGCCCAGCCCTGCCTGGCGGCGCACGAGCAGCGCGACCGTGTCCTTCCGGGCGGCGAACGCCCGTGCGGCGGCACGACCGACCCCGCGCTCGTCCCTGTCACCACCGCCACGCGTCCTGTCATGCCTGTTCCTCCTGGCGGCTCGGAGCACTGGTGATCCTCTTTCGACCATACGGAGGAAGGTTCGGCGTAGCATCCGGAGCACTGTGCGGCGGCGCTGGCGGCTCTACCGGAACTGCCCGAGCGTGATCAGGGCCTCCCCCCCCGGGACGCCGACCACGGAGCCCGCGGCCCGCGACGGCGTCTCCTTCCTGCCGATGGCAGGGGTCGGTCCGGAACGACGGTGGTGAGGAGGCAGTGCCTGCGGCGGTTTTGCCTCGCGCATAGCCGCGTGGTGCCGCATCAGTTCTCCGTGACGTTGAGGGTGGAGGGAGCTGCCACAGAAGAGCTGCTGGGCATCTGGGCGCGGTCAGGGCTCACCGGGCGTCTCAACGGCTGGGTCCGCCGCCCAGCGAACGGGGCAATTCCAGGCCGTCATCGCAAGTCGCTGATATCGGGGGCTGTCGTCGTGCGGTGCAGGTCGCCGTCTTCCACTCCGTGGGCCGCGACGCCCGGCCGCTGAGTCGTGGGCAGTTCCGGCGCGTTGAACCGGGACAGGCGTCCGGCGTTCAGTACCACCGAGAGGGAGCTCGCCGCCATCGCACCCGCTGCGATCATCGGGGACAGCAGCGCGCCGGTTGCCGGGTACAGGACGCCGGCGGCGATCGGTATGGCGGCCGTGTTGTAGGCGAACGCCAGGACCAGGTTCTGGCGGATGTTGCGCATCGTGGCCTTGGACAGCGCCATGGCCGTGACCAGACCTCGCAGCTCGCCGGAAACGAGCGTGACGTCGGCCGCCTCGATGGCAACGTCGGTGCCTGTACCGATCGCGACGCCGACGTCGGCCTGAGCGAGCGCGGGCGCATCGTTGATGCCGTCGCCGACCATCGCGACCAGCTTGCCTTCGTCCTGCAGGGCCCGGACCTGGAGGGCCTTGTCCTCAGGCAGGACGTCGGCCATCACGCGTTCGATGCCCGCCAGGTCGGCCACGGCCCGCGCCGTTCGCTCGTTGTCGCCCGTGATCATGACGACCTCGAGCCCCAGGCGTTGCAGCGCCTGCACCGCTGCACGACTGTCCGCCTTGATAGTGTCTGCCACCGCAATCAGACCGGCGTGCTCTGCGGCCACTGCCAGGAACATCGGTGTCTTGCCTTCGCCCGCGAGCTGCGCAGCACGGCGCTCGAGGCCACTGGTGGGGATGCCGGCATCACTGAGCAGCCGCGCATTGCCGATCAGGACGGGCTGGCCGTCGACGGTGGCACGCACGCCCTTGCCGGTGACGGACTCGAAGTTCGCTTCCTCGCTGAGAGGCCGCGGTCGCGGGCGGCGGCGGCGAACAGCTCATGCTCGCCCAGATGGCGCTGCTACCGCTGTACCTGCTGATGTTCCTCGGCTCAGACCTCGCGACCATCGTCGACCCCGGGCCGTTCGTGGAGGCGTTCGTCGTCCTGATCGTCATACCGCTGACCCTGGCGTTGTGCACGGAGCTGCTCGCCAAGGGGCCGCCGGAAGGGTGTGGTGACCACGCGGGTGATGACTGCACTCATGGTGCCCTTGATGGCTGCCGCGCTGTTCACGGTCGCGGCCTCACAGATCCCGCAGGTCCGCGACAGTCTCGCGACCGTCGCCCGGGTCATACCGGTCTACGTGGCGTTCCCGGTAATCATGGCCCCGGTGGGCCAGCTGGCGACCCGGACGTTCGGTCTGGATGTGGCCGCCG
>NZ_JBEZZF010000088.1:0-17201 GCF_040639055.1 Promicromonospora sp. NPDC023987
GCGGGGGGTGGGGGTCGCGGTGGGGGGTGGGGGGGGGCGTGTGCGGTGGGCGCGTCTCGCCTCGAGCCCACACCCCCCCCCCCCCCCACCGAGGTGGGAGCGACGTCAGGTTGCCGGGTCGCGGATGATCGGGCACGTCATGCAATGCCCACCACCTCGCCCACGGCCGAGCTCCGCGCCGTTGATCTCGATCACCTCGATACCGGCCTTGCGGAGCAGGTCGTTCGTGGTGGTGTTGCGGTCGTAGGTGAACACCACGCCCGGCTCGACCGCGACGGCGTTGTTGCCGCTGTCCCACTGCTGGCGCTCCGACTCGTAGACGTCGCCGCCGGTCTCGATCACCTGCAACGCCCCGAGGCCGGTCTCCCTGGCCACGACCTCCAGGAACGTCGCGCTGCCCTCGTCGACGACGGAGAGACCGCCGGCGCGCCGCCCTGACCCTGTCGATGGGGAGCCCGGCCGCAGCACGAACGGGTGGATGGCCCCCACGATGCGCGGGTAGACGGTGACCGTGTCGACGTCGGCGAACGTCATGACCGTGTCCAGGTGCATGGCCGCGCGCAGCTTGGGCATGCCGGCGACGATCACCCGCTCGGCGGCGCCTCGCTCGAACAGCGCCTCAGCGACCTGCGTGATCGCCTGCCGGGACGTGCGCTCGCTCATCCCTACCAGCACCGTGCCGTTGCCGACGGGCATCACGTCGCCGCCCTCGAGCGTGGCCCGTTGGTGGTCGGTCTCCGGGTCTCCCCACCAGACCGTCGAGCCGACGAAGTCGGGGTGGAACTCGTAGACGGCCTTCATCAGCAGCGTCTCGTCGTGCCGCGCCGGCCAGTACAGCGGGTTGAGCGTCACCCCGCCGTACAGCCAGCAGGTCGTGTCGCGCGTGAACAGGGTGTTCGGCACAGGGGCCATGAGGTACTCGCGCGAGTCGGCCGTGTACTCGGCCAGCGACCGGTACGCCGCAGGCAGGTCCGGCACGTCGTGGGTGGCCAGCCCGCCGATCAGGTACTCCGCGAGCTGGGCGGGAACCAGGCCCTCGAGGAACTCGCGGGTCGGGTCGATCAGCCCCGTCCCGACGATCCCCGGGACGATCTTGCGGTCCAGCAACCAGTCGCGCGCCCCCGGCACCTGCACCGTCTCGGCGAGCACGTCGTGCAGCTCGACGACGTCGACCCCGCGCGACCGCAGGTCTGCCACGAACCCGGCGTGGTGCTCGATCGCCCTGTCCACCCAGAGCACGTCGTCGAAGAGCAGGTCGTCCGAGGTCGTGGGGGTGAGCCGCCGGTGGGCGAGCCCCGGCCGGCAGACGAGCACCTTGCGGAGATGTCCCACCTCGGAGTGGACCCCGTAGGCCGCCGAGGGTAGTGGTGTGTCGCCGCTCTGGATGGTCATGGTGTGCCTTCCTCCCGGTGGGTGCCGGCCGCAGGGCGTCGCGGCCGGGTCAGATGGAGATCGCGCCCGTGGCGAGCGCGACGACGCCGGCCAGCCCGCCGATCACGGACACGACGAAGATCACCAGCTCACGCCTGCTGAACACCCGCCTGCCCTGCTCGCGCCGGGTCATGGCGAAGAGGATCGTCGCCGGGGCGTAGATCACGAACGACAGCAGCACGAACGTCAGCCCTGCGGCGAACAGCAGGAACGCGGTGTAGAGCACGGCGGCCACCGCGATGACGAGGTCGCGCGCCGTCGGGCTGCCGTGCGCCGGTCCGCCGCGTCCCGCTGCCAGCTTGAGCGCGTACCCGGCGGCGAGCAGGAACGGGATGAGCGAGAGCGCGCTCGTCAGGTCCAGGGCGAACGTGAACGCGTCGTCGGACACCAGCGTGACGAGGAGCATCACCTGGATCAGGATCGTCGTCAGCAGGAGCGCCGACCGGGGCACGTCGTTGGCGTCCGACCGGGCGAGGAAGCGCGGCATGTCGCCGTCCTTGGCCGCGACGTACAGCACCTCGGAGGACATGAGGGTCCAGGCGAGGTACGCGCCGAGCACCGAGACGATGAGGCCGACGCTCACGAACGCCGCGCCCCAGCCACCCACGGCCGCCTCGAGCACGCCCGCCATCGACGGCTGGCGCAGCTCGGCGAGCTCCTCCATCGGCAGGATGCCGTAGGACACGATGGTGACCGAGGCGAAGATCGCGAGCACCATCAGGAACCCGAGGACGGTGGCCCGGCCGACGTCCTCCCTGCGCCGTGCGTGGCGCGAGTAGACGCTCGCCCCCTCGACGCCGAGAAAGACGAAGACCGTGGCGAGCATGGTGCCCCGCACCTGCTCGAACAGCGGGCCGGTGATCCCGTAGCCCTCGAAATTGTCCATCAGCACCTGCACGTCCAGCAGGAAGACCGCGATCAGCACGAAAGCGATGATCGGCAGCACCTTGGCGACGGTGACGATGCGGTTGATCGTCGCCGCCTCCTTCACACCACGGCGGACGAGCAGGTAGAACAGCCACACGCACGCCGTCGACGCGACGAACGAGACGAGCGTGTCGCCCTCCCCCAGGGCGGGCAGCACCGCGCCCACCGTCGACATGATGAGGATCCAGTAGGTGACGTTGCCGACGCACGCGCTGGCCCAGTACCCGAACGCCGAGAAGAAGCCGAGATACTCGCCGAAACCCGCTTTCGCATAGGCGTAGACACCCGAGTCGAGGTCGGGCTTGCGCATGGCGAGCCGCTGGAACACGAAGGCCAGCATCAGCATGCCGGTGCCCGCCACGAGCCAGGAGATCAGCGCGCCGAGCACCCCGGTCTCGCCCGCGAACCGGCTCGGGAGCGAGAACACCCCCGCGCCCACCATCGAGCCGACGACCATCGCCGTGAGCGTGCCCACGCTGAGCTTCGCCGTGCCTTGCTGCGCCCGTTCACCAGCCTGCATCGCGAGACCCCCATGGCGGTCGGATGTTTCCGGTCCACGTGTCCGGTGGCCTCGCGCCCCTCGATGCTCCGGCAACGCCATTAGATACACGGGCGTATCCGGTCGGCAAAAGATGTGGCGGGACAGGTCCCGGCCGGCGTCGACCGGCGTCGACCGAGCTCCCGACGGCGTGAACGTCGCCACACCCCGCCGTGCCCGGCCGCACAGATGGAACAATGGGGCGGTGACCTCCGCCCTCGACACCGCCCTCCCGACGCCCGCGACGGCCCGCCCGGCGTCGGGCATCCCTGCGCTCAAGCCCCTGCAGATCGGGCCGCTCACGGTGCGCACGCCGGTCGTGCTCGCCCCCATGGCCGGGGTGACCAACACCGCGTTCCGCACGCTGTGCCGGGAGGCCGGCCGGTCGGGCGGCTTCGACCCCGGCCTGTACGTCGCCGAGATGGTCACGAGCCGTGCGCTGGTGGAGCGCAACGTCGAGGCGCTGCGGATCGTGACGTTCGGCGCGGACGAGACGCCGCGCTCCGTCCAGGTGTACGGGGTGGACCCGGCGACAGTCGGAGCCGCCGTGAAGATCATCGCGGGCGAGGACCGGGCCGACCACGTCGACCTCAACTTCGGCTGCCCCGTGCCCAAGGTGACGCGCAAGGGCGGCGGTGCGGCGCTGCCGTGGAAGCGGCAGCTGTTCACCGACATCGTGCGGGCCGCGGTGGAGGCCGCCGAGCCGTACGGCGTGCCGGTCACCGTCAAGATGCGCAAGGGCATCGACGACGACCACCTGACCTACCTCGAGGCGGGCCGGATCGCGGAGTCGCTCGGCGCCGCCGCGGTCGCCCTGCACGCCCGCACGGCCGCGCAGCACTACTCGGGCGAGGCCGAGTGGGAGGCCATCGCGCGCCTCAAGGAGGCGGTGCACAGCGTCCCCGTGCTCGGCAACGGCGACATCTGGTCCGCTGAGGACGCCCTGCGCATGGTCGAGCAGACCGGGGCCGACGGCGTCGTGGTCGGCAGGGGCTGCCAGGGCCGCCCCTGGCTGTTCGCGGACCTCGCGGCCGCCTTCAACGGCTCCGACCTGCGGGTCCGGCCGGGCCTGCGCGAGGTCGCCGACACGATCTACCGGCACGGTCAGCTGATGATCGACTACTTCGACGGCGACGAGGGCAAGGGCATGCGTGACCTGCGCAAGCACATGGCCTGGTACCTCAAGGGCTACGCGGTCGGCGGCGAGAAGCGGCACGAGCTGGCGCTC
The DNA here is from genome assembly GCF_040639055.1 of Promicromonospora sp. NPDC023987. Classification (NCBI taxonomy): domain Bacteria; kingdom Bacillati; phylum Actinomycetota; class Actinomycetes; order Micrococcales; family Promicromonosporaceae; genus Promicromonospora; species Promicromonospora sp. NPDC023987. The sequence goes on from NZ_JBEZZF010000088.1 coordinate 4,125, forward strand.
GTCGACACCCTGGCGGAGCTGCGGGAGCGGCTCGACGCCCTCGACCTGGACGCCCCGTACCCCGGGGAGGACGCCGAGGGGCCGCGCGGCCGCGCCGGTTCGCCCAAGACGCCGCACCTGCCGTACGGCTGGCTCGACTCCCGGGATCTCTCGGAGGAGTTCGAGGCCAAGCTGCGCGAGGCTGAGCTGAGCGTCAGCGGCGGCTGACGAAGGGTGCAGCGCAGGGTACGGGCCGAGGAACGAGGCACGTGCCCGGAGCGGAACACGAGGAAGCCGCCACGAAGGCAGGTCGGCTGACGAAGGGTGCAGCGCAGGTACGGGCCGAGGACCGAAAGGTACCCGAACGCCGGGCCCAGTTCCGATACGCTCCTTTCGCCGTCCGGCGAGCGAGGCGACCCGCCGACGTTCCCGAGCGAGCACACCCGACCCGAGGGAGTCCCCCGTGCTGTCCGACGTGACGCGCCGCGTCCGCGCGCCTGAGCCCACGCCGCCCACCGCCGACGACCCTCCGGAGCTCGGCGGCTACGAGATCCGCGGCCGGCTGGGTCAGGGCGGCATGGGCGTGGTGTATCTCGGGGCCACCCGGAGCGGCCGGCTGCTCGCGATCAAGGTCATCCACCCGGAACGCACCGGCGACGGCGAGTTCCGGGCCCGCTTCCGCCGCGAGGTGGCGGCCGCGACGAAGGTGCGCAGCCGCGGCACGGCGGCCGTCGTCGACTTCGACGTCGATGCGCCCAGGCCCTGGCTCGCGACCGAGTACGTGCCAGGGCCCACCCTGGCGCAGGCCATCGCCGAGGTGGGGAGCCTGCCCGAGGAGGCGGTCCGCGAGCTCGTCACCGGCCTCGCCGAGGCCCTCGACGCGATCCATCGCGATGGGCTGGTCCACCGCGACGTCAAGCCCGCCAACGTGCTGCTCGGCCCCGACGGTCCGGTGCTGATCGACATGGGCATCGTCTTCGAGTCGGATGCCACGTCGTTGACCACCACGGGCATGCAGCCGGGGACGCCGCAGTTCATGTCGCCCGAGCAGGCCCGGGGCGAGGCCGTCACTGCCGCCACCGACGTGTGGTCGCTCGGCGCCGTCGCCCACCTCGCGGCGGCCGGCACCCCGCCGTTCGGGACGGGCAGCCTCGCGACGGTCACCTACCGGATCGTGCACGAGACGCCCAACCTCGACGCCCTGCCGCCCGGCCTGCGCCGCCTGGTCGGTGCCTGCCTCGCCAAGGACCCCGCCCGGCGTCCGACGGCGTCGGGGGTGCTCGCGGCGCTCTCCGGCCCGCCGCCCGCCGAGTCCCTCGGGTTCGCCGGGCCCGTCGGGCCCGTGGACGACGACCGGACGGGCCCCGGCGTGCCCGACGACGACACGGTGCTGCGCGCCGGGACGTCGTCCGCCGCGACGACCGTGCCGGGCCGCCCACAAGCGCCCGCACCGCCGGACCGTGCGCGTCGCAGAGTCCTGACCGGTCTGGTCGCGGCAGGTCTGGTGCTGGTCGGCGGTGGCGGCGCTGCGGCCGTCGTGCACTTCCTGGGTCCCGGCGACACGCCAGCGGTCACCGCGCCCCGGGCCGAGGTGTCGGCGTCGACCGCGCCGTCCGGAGACCCCAGTCCCAGCCCGACCCCGAAGAAGCCGAGGAAGCCGAAGGCGACGCCCGAGAGCTCTCCGTCCGCCACGCCCGTCGACGAGGGCGCCACAGCCACCGGTGAGCAGGACGCGGCCCCTGCTCGGTTCCAGCGGGGCACCGTGACGATCCCGACGGAGGTCCAGGTAGGCCAGAAGATCACCGCGAAGGTGACCGGCTGGACGCCGCAGCCGGCCGGCACCACGTGCCTGTGGAGCATCGGCGGCGAGGAGCGGGACAACCTCGGGTCGTGCACCTACACGGTCACGCTCGACGACGTGGGCAAGGCCGTCCAGGCCAGGCTCACCGCTGCCCGGTCCGGGTACGCCAAGGCCACGGTGCTCTCCGACGCCACCGACACCGTGCCGCAGCCGTTGGTGGAGCAGCCGAGCTGCTCCACCACCCTGAGCCCGGGCAAGAAGTACGGCGGCTGGTTCGCGCTCTGCGAGGTCGATCAGGACCCGGCCGTCACCTACACGTGGACCTGGGTCGACGTCGACAACGGCGAGGCCATCGAGCCGGCGGAGTACATGCCCGGCAGCCCGCGCGTCTGGATCCACGACGGCCGTCGCAGTCACCGGGTGACCGTGACGGTGCAGGCAAAGCGGGCGGGCTATCGTTCCGCCGAGTTCAGCACCACGTTCACCCTGCCGGACAAGTGGGTCCCGGCGGGTTGACCTGCCCGTCGCGGCCGCGCTCTCACAACCAGCCGTTCTCGCGGGCGATCTGCACCGCCTCGGCCCTCGTGCGAGCGCCCGTCTTGCCCATGGCGGAGGACAGGTAGTTGCGCACTGTGCCCTCCGACAGGTGGGCCTCGCCCGCGACCTGTGCGACGGTGCCGCCGTCGGCCGCGAGCGCCAGCACGCGGGACTCCTGCTCGGTGAGCGGGCTGTCGCCCACCATGAGCGACGCGACCGCCAGCTCGGGGTCGACGACGCGCAGCCCCGAGTGCACGCGGCGCACGGCGTCGGCGAGCTGCCCGGAGGGCGTGTCCTTGACCACGAACCCGCCGGCTCCCGCGTCCAGGGCGCGCCGGAGGTAGCCAGGGCGCCCGAACGTGGTCACGATCAGCGAGCGGCAGCCGGGCAGCTCCGCGGCGAGCGCGGCGGCCGTGGCGATCCCGTCCAGGCCCGGCATCTCGACGTCGAGCAGGGCGACGTCGGCCTTCGTCCCCCGGGCGGCGTCGACGACCTCGTCGCCCCGTCCCACCTGCGCGACGACCTCCAGGTCCGCCTCGAGGTCGAGCAGGGCGGCGAGCGCGCCGCGCACGAGGGCCTGGTCATCGGCCAGCAGCAGCCTGATCATGCGGATCCCCTTTCAGGGCCGGGTACCGCGGACCCGGGTGCGTGCACCGCAAGGCGCAGGCCACCCAGCGGGCTGGTTCCCGTCTCGACGACCAGGCCGACGCCACTGGCCCGCTCGGTGAGGCCCGTCAGTCCGTTGCCGCCGCCCGGCGCCGGCTGCTCGCCGGCACCGAGGCCGCGCCCGTCGTCGTCGATGACCAGAGCCTCTGGCGCCAGGGTGATCACCGCGCGCCGCGCGGCGGCGTGCCGCAGCACGTTGGTGGTGCCCTCGCGCAGCGCCCAGGCGAACACGTCGCGGTATCTCTCGGCGACCTCGTCCACCGCGCCGGGCAGGTCGGCGGTGATCCCTGCGGCGTCGAAGGCCGAGCGTGCGGCCGCGAGCTCACCCGTGAGGGTGACCTGGCGCTCGTCGGCCACCATGCCCCGCATGTCCGCGAGCGCCGAGCGGACGAGCGCCTGGATCTCGGTGAGCTCGGCCTCGGCTCGCTCGATCCCGGGCGGGAGCGCGGCGGCGCCGTCGGGTGTCGGTCCGCTGCGCAGCAGACGGGCGGCGAGCTCCCCCTTCACGGAGACGACGGTCAGGGAGTGACCGAGGATGTCGTGCATGTCGCGGGAGATCCGGTCGCGCTCCTGGGCGACGGCGAGCGCCGCGATCTCTTCCTGCGCCCGGTGCAGCGTGCGGTTGCGCTCGGTCGCCCGCCGGAAGGCGAACATGGCGGCGCCGGCGAGCAGCGCGGTCAGCACCAGACCGTCCTCGGGCCGCCAGCCGGGGACCGTGCGCGGCAGGGCCAGCAGGGCGAGCGCGAGCACGGTGACGACGGCGAGCCCGGCGCGCAGGGACGCGAACATCATCACCGTGGCGGTGACGAGCACGAGGCCGGCCAGACCCTGCTGTCCGGCGGCGAGCGTGGTCAGGGCGACGCACGCGAGCTCGGCGGCGACGAGCAGGGTGGTCGTCCGCGGCGTCGGCGTGCTGCCCGCCCAGTGCCGGAAGAACGAGCTAGCGAAGAGCGCCGCGAGCCCCACCACGCCTACGATGCCGAGCACGCGCATCGGGACGGTCGCGGCGCCGGCTGCCTCCCGCAGCGGTACGGCGAGGAAGACGATCCAGATCGCGGCGAGCAGCATGCCGAGCCAGGCAGGTCTCGGCGCGCGGTTCCCGGCCCGCCCGCCCGCGGGTTCGTGTTGCGTCGTCACGCGGTCATCCTCACACCCGAGCCGTGTCCGTGCGGAACCGCCAGGCGGCTCCGGTGAGGAAGATCGCTGCCCAGGCCACCACGTTGACCACTGCGGCGATCTCGACGGGCCCGCTGCCCAGCGGCGCGCGGGCGAGCTCGGCCAGGCCGTAGGTGGGCATCACCTGGGAGATGGTGGCCATCGGGGTGCCGTCGCTGAAGGGTAGGAACAGGCCGCCGGCGAACGACAGCCCTATCAGGATCAGGTTGAGGTACTTGAGCACGCTCTCGGTGGGTAGCACGTACCCCATGAGCAGGCCGAACGCGGAGAAGACGAGCGAGCCGCACCAGGCGATGAGTGGACAGAGCACCCAGGCGGAGGTGGGCATCTGCGCGCCGCCGAACCAGCCGGCGGCGAACGTGACGAGCACGGAGGCGGCTCCGATCGCCATCGAGGCCAGCACCTTGACGAGCACGTAGGTCCAGGGCTCCAGGGGCGTCAGGCGCAGCTGCCGCGTCCAGCCCTGCGCGCGTTCCACGGCGACGCCCGCGCCGCCCGACGTCGCGGTCAGCAGGGCGCCGTACAGCGCGACGGAGACCAGGAGCGAAGCCGTGAGGTTGGTGCCGGGGCCGATCTCGGTGACCTGGTGCTCGGCTGAGGCGCCGACCCACAGGAAGACGGCGGGCGGGACCAGGAGCGAGAAGACCAGGGTGCGCCGGTCGCGCAGCATGCGGCGCAGCTCGAGCCGCAGGTAGGTGCGGACCGCGCGGGCTCGTGCGGTGGAGCGGATGGCGCTGCCCGACGTCGGCCGGGTCGCCCCGGGCAGTGGCGTGGCGGTCATCGGTTGGCTCCTTCGGCAGTCGTGCGGTCGGTCGGATCGGCGGCGCGGTCCGCGGTGAGGGCGACGAAGACGTCCTCGAGGTCGTGGGAGCCGGCGAGGGCCTTGACCTCGGCCACGGTGCCGTCCGCGACCACACGGCCGTGACTGACCAGGACTATCCGGTCGGCGTAGGCGTCGGCCTCCTGGAGGTAGTGCGTCGCGAACACGACGGTGCGGCCGGCCTCGGCGTCGTGCCGGATCGCGGTCCAGAAGTCGCGGCGCCCCTGGACGTCCATGCCGGTGGTGGGCTCGTCGAGCAGGAGGAGGTCTGGCTCGGAGACGAGCGCCATGGCGAACCGCAGGCGCTGCTGCTGGCCGCCGGAGCACCTGCCGACCTTGCGGCGGGCGATCTGGGCGATCCCCGCCCGCTCCAGGAAGGGGGTCACGGAGCCGGACCGGCCGAACAGCGCGGCGGTCAGCTCGACGGTCTCGAGCACGGTGATGTCGCGCAGGAGCCCGCCGTCTTGCAGGGCGGCCGCCACCTGGCCGTCGGCGATGGCCCGGGCCGGCTTCTTGCCGAAGACCCGGACGGTGCCGGAGGTCGGCCCGGTCAGGCCGAGCACCAGGTCAAGAGTGGTGGTCTTGCCCGCGCCGTTCGGGCCGAGGAAGGCCACGACCTCGCCGGGCCGGACGGTCAGGTCGAGCCCGTCGACGGCGCGGACGGCGCCGTCGGAGCTGCGGAACTCCTTGACGAGGCCCTTCACCTCGATGGCTGGGCTGCGTGTCGTTGTCATGGCTCCACTCTGCTGCGGGGCCACTGGCGGCTCCGCTGCCGGGTGTCAGGAGTTCGGCATGACATCCGTCATCTCGTCGTCCGGCGGCGGCACGCGCCCCATGATCGACGACGCCATGACCAGCCCCGGCTCGTCCCGGACCGCCGCCGGCTCGCGGTCGCGCAGGACCTCCGCGCCGTCCCGCGCCCAGACGAACCCGGGCTCGTCCAGCACCACCCCGTACAGCTCGTCCAGGTGGTCCGGATGACGCTCGGCGAGCAGGCCCAGCACCCACGAGGGGACATCCGGGTCGGCGAGCACCTGTGCGAGCCGCTCGGCCTTCCACGGCTCGAGCGGCGCGGTGTGCACCTCGCGGAGCTGCGCGTACGAGTCGAGCAGGCGCAGCCCCTTGACGGGGTGGTGCACCAGGGCGAACGCTGCGTCGTCGGGGTCGGCGGCGTCGTCGGGCAGCCAGCGCTCGTCGCGGAGCGAGGACAGCAGGACGAACTCCTCCGCCGGAGCGCCGATCCGGTCCTTGAACCGCAGGTAGCAGTCCATGACGTGCGAGGCGGTACCCAGCACCACCACGTCCCCGAACAGGTCCCGGAACGCGCGGTGGTGGTCCGCGACCAGCTCCCGCGCACGGGCCAGCGTGCGGGGGTTGCGGTAGGCCGGGCACGGCGTGGACGTCAGCAGGGCGACGACGCCGCGCACGACGTCGACGATGGTGCCCCGCGCGAAGACGAGGGGGGTGTCCGCGAAGATCCACGCCGCCCCGACCGGCAGGATCCGTCCGGACAGCGCCAGGCCCCGGGCCAGCGCCTCGGACCGGATCTCGGAGCAGCCCGTGTATACCGAGTACTCGAGGTCGTCCTCGAGGTTGTGCAGCACCGCGTGCTCGTCGACCAGGTCGGTCACGATGAAGTAGCCGAGCACTCCGCCGTCGCGCCACCCCTCGAGGAGCGCATGCTCGGCGTCGTCCAGGACGAGACCGGCGGGGTCGGTGCCGTCGCCATCGCCGGGTGGCAGGTCTCCGAGGAGCCGGTGGACCAGGGAGCCGCCCACGCCCCGGGGCCCGGCGTGCACCAGCATGTCCACGGCGCCGTCCAGCACCATCGCGTCGCGCGGCCCGGGGCCGCCGACGTCGGCGACGCCCGTCACCTGTGCGTCCACGTACTCGTACTGGCGCCGGACGGCGTCCTCGTTGGCGCGCCGCAGCACGTGCTCGACGAGCCGGCTCTCCAGCCGGGCCGCGAGGTCCAGACGTTCGTGCAGGGTCAGTTGTCCGAGCGGCCCGGCAGCGGGATCCGCGGCGGCCTGACCGGGTGAGATCGAGGCAGTTGTCCACGTCATGTGGTCCATAATTCATGAGGAACCACTACCGACCGGCTTCAAGCAACGGCATCTGTGGATAACCTAGGGGCGAGATCCGCCGCGGTCAATCTTCTGCGTAAAGAGCACAAAGGGCTCAACATGGTCCAGGATCAGCCTTGCACCATGTCTGCGGCCGGGCTCCGACCACGGCGCCCCCTCAGCCCCACGCTCACCCACCCGTACCGACGGAAAGGGATACACCCATCATGGCATCGGAGAAACGCCGTCGACGCGTTCCTGCGGTCATCGCCGATATACGCAGGAACCCAGGTTTCTTCCTGGGGGCCTTCGGGCTCTCGGCCTGGGCCTACATCGGCATGTCACACACCATCGCCGCCTATGAGGGGCCCGAGCTCGGCTACGCACTCGGTGTCGCGTACGAGGCCCTGGTGATCGGCCTGGCCTGGGAGGGACGGCGCCGAGCCGACCGGGCTCTCGAGAGCGGCCGCCCGCCTGCCGGTCACGGGCGCTGGCTCGGCGGCGCGATCGTCGTCGGCGTCCTGTCCGGTGCACTCGCCGCCTGGCACGGCTGGCTGCTCGGTGAGGGCATCTTCGCCGCCTCGCGTGCCGTCGCCCCCGTCCTGGCAGCGGTAGCGGTACACCTGTTCTTCCAGTCGGCGTCGAGCGCGCGCAACCTCGACCGGCTCGCCCAGATCGAGACGGACCGGGAGACGGCCGTGCTGGACATGCTCGATGCGGTCCGCCTCGCGCAGATCGCTCCTGAGGACGAGCGTGACGCACGCATCGCCGACGTGAACGCAGCGGTGACCCGGGTCCACCGCCACGTGCCCGCCGGTGTCACCGCGGAGGTGACCCGCCCGCACCTGGAGTCGGAGCGCACGATCCGCGACGTCGTCCAGGAGGCAGCGGCGTTGGCCGGCGAGTGGATGCCGGACCCGGAGGCACCCGCGGCGACCACGGCCGGCCACGCGCTGAACCGCGTGAACCTGCCCGAGCTCGTCCTGCCGGCCGGCGTCCAGCTCGGCCTGGCCGTGACCGACGGCGGCGAGCACGACAGGTCCGCGCGCGACGAGCCGGCCCTGCCCGACAGGTCCGCGCGCGACGAGCCGGCCCTGACCGGCAGGTCCGCGCGCGACGAGCCGGCCCTGACCGGCAGCCCCGAGCCGGAGCCGGCCGCCGCGCCCGCGCCGGTCCGGTCCGAGCCTGCCCTGACCGGAGAGACCGAGCGCGTACAGCTGGAGCGAAAGTACGCGCCCGTGAAGCCGGCTGCGGACTGGGACACGCTCGCCAACACCGGGACGACGCCCGCGGTCACCAGCTCGGCGTCGACGCTCACCACGCAGCAGATCAGCAAGATCCGCGTCCTCCGGTGGGAGCAGAACCTCTCGCTCGAAGAGGTCGCGGAGCGGGTCGGGGTCTCCGTCAGCTCCGTGAACAAGTACGCCCCGAGCACCGACGTGCCGACCACGGAGACCGGTTCGGTGGCGAAGGTCGGAGCAGGCCTCTCCTGACCACTTTCGTCGGTCGAGCTTGTCGAGGCCTCTGAAGGGTCTCGACAAGCTCGACCGACGACGGGCGGCTCAGCCGAAGTTGACGCCCTGCGCCAGCGGCAGCTCGGTCGAGTAGTTCACCGTGTTCGTGGCGCGGCGCATGTACTGCTTCCAGGCGTCCGAGCCGGACTCGCGCCCACCGCCCGTGGACTTCTCGCCACCGAACGCACCACCGATCTCCGCACCGGAGGTACCGATGTTGACGTTCACGATGCCGCAGTCCGAGCCGACCTCCGACATGAACGTCTCGGCCTCGCGCACATCGAGCGTGAAGATCGCCGACGACAGACCCTGGGGCACGTCGTTGTGGACAGCGATCGCCTCGGACAGCTCCGAGTAGGACAGCACGTACAGGATCGGGGCGAACGTCTCGCGCTTGACGACGTCGGCCTGCTCCGGCATGCGCACGATCGCCGGCTGGACGTACGCCGCGTCCTCGGCGCCGGGTACCGTCACCGCGGTGCCGCCCACCACGAGCTCGCCGCCCGCCGCCACCGCCTCGTCGATCGAGGCGAGCATGCGGTCGCGCGCGCCGCCGTCGACCAGCGGGCCGACCAGGGTGCCGTCGGTTCGGGGGTCGCCGACCGGCAGCCCGGTGTAGACCTTCGCGAGCCGCGCGACGACGTCGTCCACGATGGACTCGTGGACGATGAGGCGGCGCAGCGACGTGCAGCGCTGGCCCGCCGTGCCAGCGGCCGCGAACACCGCGCCCCGCACGGCGAGGTCGAGGTCCGCCGACGGCGCGACGACCGCCGCGTTGTTGCCGCCCAGCTCCAGCAGGTACCTGCCGCCACGCGCCGCGACGACCGGCGCGACCTGCTGGCCCATCCGCTCCGAGCCGGTCGCGGAGACGAGCGCGACACGCGGGTCCGCCACGAGGGCCTCACCGGCCTCGCGGTCACCGAGGAGGAGCTGCGAGACGCCGGCCGGGAAGCCGGCCTCGGACAGCGCCCGGTCCAGCAGCGCGGAGGCGCCGACCGCGGACAGGAGCGTCTTCTCGCTCGGCTTCCACACCACGGTGTCGCCGCAGACGAGCGCGACCGCCGTGTTCCAGGACCACACGGCCACCGGGAAGTTGAACGCGCTGATCACGCCGACGACGCCCATCGGGTGCCACGTCTCCATGAGGCGGTGCCCCGGGCGCTCCGACGGCATGGTGCGCCCGCCGACCTGCCGCGACAGCCCGACGGCGTAGTCGCAGATGTCGATCATCTCCTGGACCTCGCCCAGGGCCTCGCTCGTGATCTTGCCCGCCTCGAGGGTGACGAGCTCCGCCAGGTCGGCCTTGTGCTCGGTGAGCAGCTCGCCCAGGCGCTTGACGACCTGGCCGCGCACCGGGGCGGGTACGGAGCGCCACGTCGTGAACGCGTCGGCGGCCTGGCCGACGGCGGTGGCTGCCTCGGCGGCGCCGTCGCGGCGCAGGTGCAGCAGCGGCTGACCGGACAACGGCGAGACGACGGGAAGAACACCGTCGGTCGAGCCACCGCCGGTCGAGCCACCGTCGGTCGAGCTTGTCGAGACCCCGCCAGAGGTCTCGACAGGCTCGACCACCGGGGCCGTGGCACCCAGCCGCTCCAGTGCGGCCCGGGCGGCGTCGCCCAGCTCGGTCGTCAGCGGGGTGTGGGTGGTGGTGCTGGTCATCGCGATGCTCCCGTTGTGCGGTTGGGCGTGGTGAGGGTGGCCGGGTCGACACCGAGGGTCTCGGCGGCTCCGGCGAGCGACCTGGCCACCTGGTCGGCGTACAGGTCGAAGGGGTCGTTCAGCGGGCGGCCGAGCGCGCCGGCCATCCAGTCGGCGTCGCGGTCGGTGCCCTCCTGGCTGGCGTCCTTGGCGCCGTCGGAGGTCAGGTTGGACTGGAAGATGCCGGCCGCCGAGCGGGGCAGGAAGTCCTCGTAGACGACGGGTTCGCGGACGACGTCAGAGCCACCCGAGCCCACCTCGTAGGTGAACCAGCCGAGGCCCTGGGCGGCGAGCTCCGCCTCGGTCGTCGGGAAGGTCTTCTGCCAGACGCCGCGAGCGATCTCCTGGCGCTGCGCCTCCGTGAAGCCGGGGTCCTCGGCGCGGGCCGCGGCGGCCTTCTCGTCGATCTCGAGCACCGCGGCGTCGTACGCGGCCCGACCCTCACGGGTGAGCGCGATACCGCGTGCTTCGACCTCGCCGAAGCGCACGCGGAGAGAGTCGTGCACGACCTCGCCGTCGGCGGTCCGGAACGTCCGCGGCTCGGCGAGGGCGCGGAACGACGTCTGGCGCAGCAGCACGTCCGGCCCCTCCCAGCGCGGCGGGCCCTGGACGGCGTCGATCATGGTGATCCCGCGGGCCTCCATGCGGGCGTACAGGTCGTCGATGTCGAGCACGCGCGGTGTGAGGTGATTGATGTGCGTCGAGGCGATGCCCCCGATGTCGGCCGCGACGGCGCTGACCGCCTCCAGCTCGCGGTACCAGGCCTGGTCCACCGGTTCCGCGGACAGCTCGAACGCCTCGGTCGCCAGGCGCAGGAACTCGGCTGCCTGGTTCTCGGGCAGGCCACGCTCCGCCTCCGCGCGGTCTGCGAGCGCCAGCAGCTCCGGGCCGAACAGCGTCCGGGCGCCGAGGAAGTTCTCCAGGCGGCGCTCCAGGTCCGCGGTGAAGAACCGGCGGTCCGCCGGCACGAGCATCGACGTGAAGACCCGGAACGGGTTGCGGGCCAGCTCCGCGCGCTCGATCGGGCGGAACGCCGTCGAGATCACGGGCACCGAGCTGGACGAGGCGTCCCGCAGGTCGTAGAACCCGACCGGGTACATGCCCATCGCGCCGAAGATCCGGGCGACCTGCGACATCTCCGTCGGCGTGCCCACCCGGATGGCGCCGTGCCGCTCCGCGGTGACGCGCGCGATGGAGCCGAGCCGCTCGGCCTCCGCGCCGTGCTGGGCCACGAAGTCGGCGTTGACCTCGTGCGACACGTCGAGCAGCGTGGTGTAGGCGGGTACTTCCTTGCCGTACATGTCCGAGAGGCTGCGTGCGAACGCTGCCCTCAGCTGCCAGGGCTCGAGGAACGTCGGTGCCGACATCGATCTCTCCTGTTCGTCAGATGATGTTCGCCTCAGGGCCCCGTCGCCCTGGGCTCGTGGTGGATGGGCTCGTGGTGGTCTTCTCGGTGGCGGGTCCGGCGAACCGGTCCGCGCTGAACCCGGACACGTCGATCGGTGGTGTGCGGCCCGCGTACAAGTCGCGCACGGCCTCGCCCACGGCGGGCGCCTGCAGGAACCCGTGGCCGGAGAAGCCCGCTGCGTACAGCACGCGCCCCGGCACGCCGGTGGCCTCGCCGATCAGCGCGTTGTGGTCCGGCGTCATCTCGTAGAGACCGGCCCAGCCGCGGGCGACGGGCACGTCCACCAGGTCGGGTGCGCAGGCCCCGAGCGCACCGCGCAGCAGCGGCAGCCAGGCCGGGTCGTAGGTGCGCTCGAACGCGATGGGGGTCGCGGGGTCGGCGATGCCGAGCAGCAGGCCGTCGGGCTCGGCGTTGTGGAAGTAGAACGTGGTGCCGTAGTCGATGGTGAACGGGATCCGCAGCGGCGCGGGGTCCAGCGCAGGGGTGAAGCCGATCTGCCGCCGGTACGGGTCGACGGGCAGGTCGAGGCCCGCCTTGGCGGCCACGTCCCTGGTCCAGGCCCCGGCACACAGTACGACGGCACCGGTACGCACCCGGCCCTGGTTCGTCCAGACCGCGACGACGCCGTCGCCCCTCGTCTCGACGTCCGTGGCCGTGACGTGCGTGCGGACCGTCCCGCCGAGGCGCTCGACGCCCGCCGCGTAGCCCTCGACGACGGCCTGCGGGTGGGCGTACCCGTCGCGTGCGGCGTAGGCGGCCCCGGCGTAGCGGTCGACGTCGACGTACGGGTTGAGCCGGCGGACGACGTCGGGGCTGAGCATGCGGCTCGCCACCCCGTGCTCGTTCTGCATGGCCACCGACTGCTCGAACAGGGCGACGTCGTCGGCGTCGGGCAGGAGGAAGAGGTAACCGGGCTGCTGCAGCCCGATGTCGGCGCCGGGGCGGTTCGCGAAGTCCTCGTACAGCTCGAGGCTGCGGTTGCCGAGGTCGACGTTCGCCGGGTCGGAGAACTGGGCCCGCACTCCGCCGATGGGCTTGCCCGAGCTGCCCGACGCGAGCTCGTCGGCCTCCAGGAGCAGGACGTCGACGCCGTCCTCGGCCAGGTGGAATGCCACCGACGCGCCGATCGCGCCGCCGCCGACCACCACCACCTCAGCCCGCGCGGGGAGCCTGCCCCGCCGGTCCGCGGGGTGCCGTGCTGAGGTCATGCACGCATCCTGCCACGCACTCCTGCGAATGCGGGCACCCACCGGAACTCTTCCTGCGAAACCACGGACCTCCGCAGGAAACCACCACTCCCCCACCGATCCTGCCGAAGTAGGGCGGCCTCAGGGGGTCGTTGCACCACTCTAGATTGATTAGGGGTGGTGTGGGATGACTCGTGGTGGTGTTCCGGTATCGCGTGCGTTGCG